>JAPLOK010000115.1 GCA_026400775.1 Alphaproteobacteria bacterium
CGCGGCGGCCACCGGCGCGCGCATCATGGCCGAGACCTCGACACCCCGGATGGCCCGCGGCCGCGGCCGCATGCAGCTGGAGCGCGTGCCCTATCCGGTCGATATGGCCATTGCTGCGCTGGCGCAGGTGCAGCAGATCATCCTGGTCGGCTCCAAGGCGCCGATCGGGTTCTTCGCCTATCCGGGCAAGCCCTCCAAGCACTATCCGGAAACCGCAGGCGTGCATGTGCTGACGCGCCCCGAACAGGATGCCGAAGCCGCCTTGCAGGCGCTGGTCGACGAACTGGGCGCACCCGCCGCCGCCATTCCCGATCCCGGTCCGCGCCCCGAAGCCTTGCGCGGCGCGCCCAGCCCGGAGGGCCTGGCCCGCACCGTCGGCGCGCTGATGCCCGAAGGCGCGATCATCGTTGATGAAAGCGTCTCCTACGGCCGTGGCTTCTTCCCGCTGACCTATGCCGCCGCGCCGCATGACTGGCTGCAGATCACGGGTGGTGCGATCGGCTGCGGCATTCCGCTGGCCACCGGCGCTGCGGTGGGTGGGGCGGGGCGCCGCGTCATCAACCTGCAGGCCGATGGTTCGGCCATGTACACGGTGCAGGGCCTCTGGACCCAGGCGCGCGAGAAACTGCCCGTCACCACCATCATCCTGTCCAACCGCAAGTATCAGATCTTGTTGGGCGAATACCAGAATGTCGGCGCCAATCCGGGCCGCACCGCCATGGACATGATGGATCTGGGCAACCCTGATATCGGCTGGGCCAAGCTCGCCCAGTCCATGGGGGTCGAGGCCGCCACCGCCACCACGCTGGAACAAGTGGCCGACCTGCTGGCGCAAAGCCTGGTATCGCCCGGCCCCTTCCTGATCGAACTGGTGATATGACGTTACGATCTGTTCATAAATACCCACTTTCCAAGCTGCTCTGTTCAGCTTAGGTTCAGTTTAACGGGCTGGCTCCTACAGAACACAGGAACGCGAGAATGCCGCGGCTGCGCCGTGGGCACGCCACAATCCAGTGTCCTGATACCAGGGTCGAGTTCAGGACAGCATTGGAACCGCCATGGACGTGATGGACAAGCCAGCCGCGCCGCAAGCGCCCAGCCGGGACGGACCCCGCCCCGCCCAGCGCAGCGTCGCGCCCAAGGCGCGCCCCGGTGCCTGGATCGCCCTGCTGGGCCTGGGCGCGGCGGTGGCGATCGGCGGCTTCCTGGTGCTGAACCAGCAGGAAGAGGCCCGCCGCCCCGGTGCCGCGGTGGTGACGCAGACCCCGGCCTCCCCCGGAGAATTCCGCCTGAACGACAATGAAATGCGCGCCCTGCGTATAGAACCCGTGGCCAGCCGCAGCTTCCGCGCCGAACGCGTGGCCGAGGGTCGCATCTCGGTCAATGAGGACCGCAGCACACCCATCCTGGCCCCCTTCACCGGCCGCGTGACCCGCACCCTGGCCCAGCTGGGTGACCGCGTGGAAGCCGGCGCGCCGCTGTTTGAAGTGGAAACGCCCGACGTCACCCAGGCCGCCAGCGAACTGCTCACCGCACTCGACAATGTCGGCAAGGCCACCACCACCCTGGCCCAGGCCGAACGCGAGAACGCCCGCCAGCAATCCCTCTTCGCCGCCCGCGCCGCCTCGCAGCGCGATGTGGAACAGGCGCGCGCCGCGCTCGCCACCGCGCAATCGGACCAGCGCATCGCCGATGCCAGCCTGGCCGCTGCACGCGACCGGCTGCGCGTGCTGGGCCGCGACGCCAACGCCATCGCCGAGATCGAACGCTCGCGTCAGGTCTCGGGCGCCGTCATGGTGCGCGCGCCCTTCGCCGGCACCGTCACACAACGCCGCGCCAGCCCCGGCATGTGGCTGACCGCCGGCACGGGCGAGCCCACCTACACCATCAGCGACCTGTCCACGATGTGGCTGGTCGCCGCGGTGCGCGAAGTGGACGTGCCGCATATCCGTGCGGGCCAGACCGTCGACGTGCAGGTGGGCGCCCTGCCCGGCCGCAGCTTCGAAGCCCGCATCATCCGCACCGGCGCGGGTCTCGATCCCGCCACCCGCCGCATGACCGTCTTCGCCGAACTGGCCGATCCGAGCGGCGCCCTACGGCCGGAAATGTTCGCCACCTTCCGCATCGCCGTCTCGGAGGCACGCAACGCCCCCGCGGTGCCGGCCAGCGCCGTCATCTTCCGCGGTGCCGAGGCCAATATCTGGGTGGCGATGGACGGCAACCGCTTCGCCATGCGCCTCGTCACGCTGGGCAATCGCGCCGAGGAGATGCTGGAAGTGACGCAGGGCCTGTATGCCGGTGAGCGGATCGTGACCGGCGGCGCCCTGTTCATCGACCGCGCCGCGCGCATCGACTAGCCGCGCCGCCATGCGCCAGATTGTCGCCTTCTCCCTGCAACGGCGCGCGCTTGTGCTGCTGCTGTTCGTGGTCTTCGTGATCACGGGCGTTGTGGGCTTCCTGCGCCTGAACATCGAGGCATACCCGGACCCGGTGCCGCCGCAGGTGGTGATCATCTCGCAGCACCCGGGCCAGAGCGCCGAGGAGGTTGAGCGTTACGTCACCATCCCCATCGAAGTGGCGATGGCCGGCCTGCCCAACCTCAACACCATCCGCAGCACCAGCCTGTTCGGCCTGTCTGATGTGCGCGTGCAATTCACCTTCGCCTATACCTATGAACAGGCTTTGCAGCAGGTGCTGAACCGGCTGGCGGTCTTGTCTGGCCTGCCCGAAGGCGTCTCGCCCACCATTTCGCCCTTGTCGCCCATCGGCGAGATCATGCGCTACCGGCTGGTAGGCCCGCCTGGCTTCTCCGTCGATGATCTGAAGACCTTGCAGGAATGGGTGCTGGACCGCCGTTTCAAACGCGTGCCGGGCGTGGTGGACGTGACCAGCTTCGGCGGCCGCACCAAGGCCTATAATGTCATCGTGGATCTGCCGCGCCTGAATGCTTTCGGGCTGACCCTGCCGCAGGTGATCCAGGCGGTGCGCGCGGGCAATCTGACGGTGGGTGCCGGCACCATCAATATTGGGCCGCAAGCCGCGGTGGTGCAGGGCATTGGCCTGATCCGCAGCATGGATGATGTGCGCACCATCGTACTGGGCAGCGGCGCGGGCGGGGCGCCGATTCTGCTCTCGGATGTCGCGACGGTGGAGACCGGCGCCATTCCGCGCCTGGGGATAGCCGGCCACGAGAATGACGACGAAGCCGTGCTGGCCACCGTGCTGATGCGCCGTGGCGAGCAAACGCTGCCCACCATCCATGGCGTGCAGGCGGAAGTCGCACGCATCAATGCTGGCGGCATCCTGCCGCCAGGCGTGCGCATCGTGCCGATCTATGACCGCGAAGATCTGGTGAAGGTCACCACCAAGCTGGTGGTCAAGAACATCATCTTTGGCGTCCTCCTGATCCTGGTGATGCAGTGGCTGTTCCTGGGCGATCTGCGCGGCGCCGTGGTGGTGGCCGCAACCATCCCCTTCGCGTTCTTCTTCGCCATCCTGCTGATGCTGGCGCGCGGCGAGAGCGCCAACCTGCTGTCGCTTGGCGCACTCGATTTCGGCCTGCTGGTCGATGCCACCGTTATCATGGTGGAGAACATCTATCGCCATTTGGCCATGGCCCGGCGCAACCCCGCGCTGCAATCCCAGGCGACCAATCCGCAGGGCTTCACCGGTATCCAGCTGATCATCCTGCGCGCCGGGTCGGAGGTGGACCGGGCGATCTTCTTCTCGGCGCTGATCATTGTCGCCGCCTTCCTGCCGCTGTTCACACTGGGCGGGATCGAGGGCCGCATCTTCGGCCCGATGAGCAAGACCTACGCCTATGCCATCATCGGTTCGGTCATCGCGACCTTCCTGGTGACACCCGCGCTGGCCGCGACGCTGCTGCGCGAGGACAGCCGCGAGAGCGATACCCTGCTGGTGCGCGGCGCGCGGCGCATCCATGAATTCTGCTACGCCATCGCAATGGGTGCGCAGAAGCTCTGCATGCTGCTGACCGCTGTGCTGTTCGGCCTGGTGATCTGGCTCTTCACCTTCCTGGGCGCCGAATTCCTGCCGGCGCTGGAGGAGGGCAATCTTTGGGTGCGCGCCACCATGCCGGCGACCATCAGCCTGGAGGAAGGCCAATCCACCGTCAGCGGCATCCGCCGCACGCTGATGGAATTCCCCGAGGCGATCACCGTCACCTCCCAGCATGGCCGCCCCGATGACGGCACCGACAGCGCTGGCTTCTTCAACGCGGAGTTCTTCGTGCCGCTGACGCCGCCCGAGCAATGGCGCACCGGGCGCAACCGCGAGGAGCTGGTCGCCGCCATCAATGCGCGCCTGACGCAGCGCTTCCTCGGCGTGGAATTCAGCTATGCCCAGGCGATTTCGGACAATGTCCAGGAGGCCGCTTCGGGCGTGAAGGGTGCCAACGCCATCAAGATTTTCGGCCCCGATGTGGATGTGCTGGCGCGCATCGCCGAGCAGGTGCGCCAGGCGGTGCAGAACGTGCCGGGCGTGTCCGATCTGGGCGTGTTCCGCACCACCGGGCAGCCCACGGTCGCCATCACCATCGACCGCGCGCGCGCGGCGCGATTTGGCCTGCCGGTGGAGGACATCAACGATGTGGTGCAGGCCGCCATCGGCGGGCGCGAGGCAGGGCGTCTCTACGAACGCGGCGCCGACCGCAACTTCCCCATCGTGGTGCGGCTGGACGCACCCTTCCGCAATTCCATCGAGGCGATCGGGCGCATCCCGGTGGGCGGCCCGCGCGGCGCGACGCTGGGCGATGTGGCGCAGATCGAGCTGATCTCCGGCACCTCCTACATCTATCGCGAGGACAGCAGCCGCTACCTTCCCATCCGTTTCGCGGTGCGCGGCCGCGACCCGGCCAGCACCGTGACCGAAGCGCAAGCCGCCGTCTCCGCGCGTGTGCAACTGCCGCCCGGGTATTCCATCGCCTGGGAGGGCGAGTTCAAGAATCTCCAGGAGGCCGTGGCACGGCTGCTGGTGGTGGTGCCGATCGCGCTCGCACTGATCGCGGTGCTGCTCTATGTGCAGTTCAACACGCTGCGCGAGACTTTGCTGGTGCTCGGCATCGTGCCCATGTCGATCACCGGTGGTGTCTTCGCGCTGGCCATTGCGGGGCTGAACTTCTCGGTGCCGGCGGCCATTGGCTTCCTGGCGCTGTTCGGCATCACGGTGATGGAGGGCATCATCATGCTCTCGCATTTCAACCACCTGCGTCACGAAGGCATGCTCTGGCGCGAGGCCCTGGACCAGACCGGGCGGGACCGCATGCGGCCCGTGCTGATGACGTGCTTCGCCTCCTTCTGTGGCTTGTTGCCCATGGCACTCGCGCATGGGATAGGCAGTGACGTACAAAAGCCGCTCGCACTCGTCGTGGTGGGTGGAATCGGGCTGGTGCCTTTCTTCATCCTGGTCGTTTTTCCGGCCATGATCGACACGCTGGGCCGGCCGCGGAACCTGGCATCGATCGAGGAGAATGTGCGGATGCGCAGGCTGCGCGCGGGGATCGCCGAATGAGACTGCTGGTATTGGCGTTGGCGGCCTTTCTGCCGTGGCAGGCGCTTGCGCAGAATGCGCCGCGCCCCGTCGCCCAGGCCGCACCCGCGCCACCCGCCGCCGGTCCCGTCATGACGCTGGAGGCCGCCGAACGCCTGCTGGTCGAGCGCAACCTGGCGGTGCTGGCGGCGCGCCGCGGCATCGACATCGCGCGCGCGCAGCGCATCGTCGCGTCATCGCTGCCGCCGATGCAGTTCGCGGTCGGCAACACCGCGCTGGAAGTCAATGAGACGCGCGCCGGCGGCATCTCGCGCCCGCGGGGGCTCGGCCCCACCAACAACATCCAGACCTCGTTGACGATGCTGGTGGAGGTGGGCGGCAAGCGCACGCTGCGCACCCGCCTGGCCGAGGAGAATATCGGCGTCGCTGAAGCGCTGGTGCTGGATGCGATGCGCACGCAGATCTACGCGCTGCGGCAGAATTTTATCGCCGCACTCGCCGCCCGCGCGAATCTTGATGTGGCACTGGCCAACCGCGCCAGCCTTGACCGCACCGAGGCGCTGCTGCGCCGCCGCCTGCGCGATGGCGCCATCCCGGAAGGCGATCTTCTGCGGTTCCAGGCCAGCCGCGTGCAGTTCGAGGGCGATGTCACCAGCAACGCCCAGGCCTATGCCGCAGCCGTCGCGGCCGTTGCGGTCACCCTGGCCGCCGACGCCGCCGACACCGCCGCGCGCCCCCGCCTGCCACAGCTGGGTGCTCTGCCCTTCGAGGTGCAGGGCCGCTTCACCCTGGTCCCCGAACTCGGCATCGCGCGTGAGGAATTGGCCGAGGCGGTGCAGAACCGCCCCGATGTCGTCGCCGCCCTGCGCCAGGCCAGCGCCGCCGGCGCCAATGTGAACCTGGCCGAGGCCGCGCGTTGGCGCGACATCACCGTCTCGGCCGGCTATGGCCGCACGCGCCTGCCGCAGAACCTGCCGGATGTGTCGGGCAACCCCGCCTTCGCCAACAACCAGCTGACCATCCAGTTCGGCATCCCGCTGTTCACGCGGCGCATCGTCGAAGGCAATATCGGCGCCGCCACCGGCCAGGCCGCGCAGGCCGATGCGCAGGCGCGCGCGGCGTTGCTGCAGGCCCGCGCGGATTTCGCCACCGCCTGGTCGCAGGTCGAGCAAAGCCGCGCACTGCTGCGCCTCTACACCGGCGGCGCACTGGGCCGCGCGGAGGCTGCCTATCGCAGCGCGGAACAGGCCTATCTCGCCGGCGGCGCGTCCCTGCTGGATGTGCTGGATGCGCTGCGCACGCTGAACGCCACGCGGCTCGCCGCCAACCAGGCGCGTGGTGCCTATCTGACGGCGCTGGCGAATCTGGAACAGGCGACCGGCGTCTCCGGCATCGCGCCGCGGTTGTAGCGTCATGCCGGGGGGCACGCGCATACCGGTCCAGCAGCCGGCGATGGCTGCATCCACCGCGCCCGTTTCCGTGCGCTTCACCGATGCCGATCACTACAAGTCGGCGTTGCGCCCGATCGCGCGCATCAGCTTGATGGGCCGCGGCGAATTCCACGCCGAACTCACGCGCAGCTGGCTCGGTGACATGATGTTGCAGCATGCCGATATCGGCCAGCCACTGCACGCGGTGATGGCGATGCCGCAGGCCTGGGTCATCGGCTTCGGCCCGGCCACCCATGCCAGCGAACACTGGAACGGCGAAATGCTGCAACCGGATCAGGTGGTGCTGCACCGCCCCGGGCGAGAGGCGCATCTCGTCTCGAAGGGCGGCGAGTGGGGCAGCTTGACGGTCTCGCAGGCGTCGCTCGAACGGATCTTCGAGGAGCGCCTGGGCCGCCCGCCGCCGCCGGCCACGCGGCAGATGCTGCACCCGGCGCCGCTCGTCATGCGCGGCCTGCGCGGCCTGCGCCATGCGGCGGCCACGCTGCCGCATGGCGCAGCCGGCGAAGCCGTACGGACGGCGCTGCGTGACACGCTGGAGGGCTTGCTGGTGGCCTGCCTCTCCGGCACGCCGATTGGCCCGCAGGACGGCATCGTTGCCGGCCGCGGCCAGTTGCTCGTCGCGTTGGACGAGATCTGCCAAGCGTCAGCGGACGAGATCCTGACGGTGAGCAGCGTCTGCTGCCGGCTGCGCACGGATGCATGCACGCTGAAGCTGCTCTGCCAGCATGTCTTCGGCACGAGCCTCAACTCATACCTGACACACTGGCGGCTGCGCCATGTGCATGCCGCGCTGCTCCGCGCAGCACCTGACGAGACCACCGTCGCCAGCGAGGCGATGCGGCAGGGTTTCTGGGAATTGGGGCGCTTCGCCGCGGCCTATCGACAGGCTTGGGGGGAAAACCCCTCTGAGACGCTGCGCCGCGTGCGGTAGGGCATTGTCTCGGATAACGCCCTATAGCTGCCAGTCCAGGCCCCAGAATACGGGAAAGCCGCGCCGCATGCCGGCGAGTCCGGCGCGGTGCGCGCTGGCCTGCGCATAGCCGCAGAGCGGTAGGAAGGGCACGTCACGCATCGCCTGTTCCTGCAACGCGCCCGCCACCTCGGCCTCACGCGCGGGCGTGTCGGCGGCGAACCAGGCGTCGCGCAGCGCCTCGCGTTCGGGGCTGATGGCCCAGCCGGGATAGGCGGTGCCGATGCCGCGCAAGGGCAGGTGGCTGGCGGGGTTCAGCCAGTCCATGCCGGACCAGGCGGTGGTGAAGAGGTTCCAGCCGCCCTGATCCGGGGCGGCGCGACTGGTGCGACGGCGCAGCAGGCTGGCCTGGTCCATGACTTGCAGGTCCGGCACCAGGCCGATCTCGCGCAGCTGTGACGCGAGAATCTGGCCGACCATCGGGCCGGTGACGAAATCGCCTGGCGAGAGGATCACGACGCTGCGGCCGAGATGGCCGGCGGTGCGCAGAGCCTCACGCGCGGGGCCGGGGTCACGCGGGCCGGTCAGGGGTTCGAGGCCGCGCGCGCTGGCCAGCGGCGAGCCGGGCGCGAAGACGCCCAGCGGCAGACGGTAGAGCGCGCTGTCATCCCCCGCCAGCGCCCGTGCGAAGGGCTGCTGGTCCAGCGCGCGCAGCAGGGCGCCACGGAATCCTGGATTGTCGAAGGGCGGGTGCAGGTGGTTGGGCTGTGCCATCGAGACCATGCCCGTGTCGTCCAGGATGGTGGTGCGGATGCCGGGCTGGCGGGACAGCCAGGCCAGCTGGTCCTGGGCTGCGAATTCCCACCAATCCTGTTCGCCGCGCGCGAGTGCCGTCGATGCGGTGACCGGGTCGCGGATGATGGTCCATTCCACCCGTGGCAGCAGCGCATGCTTCGGGCCGGCGGTGCGTTCGGCGGGGCCGTCCGCGCGCGGCACATAGGCTTCGAAACGCTCATAGGTGGCGCGCGCGCCGGGAATGTGTTCGGCGCGCAGGAAACGATAGGGGCCGCTGCCGATGATCTCGGGGATGGGGCGGGTGGGGTCGGTTTCGGCCAGGCGCTCGGGCAGGATGGCAGGCATGATGCTGGCGGCCTTGCCCAGCGCATCGCGCAGCCGTGGGAAGCGGCGCTGCAGGCGAAAGCGCAGCACCTGGTCATCCAGGGCGGAGAGTTCGGCGGTGGCGGCCATCAATGCCTCGCCGAAACTGTCGCGCCGGGCCCAGCGGCGGATCGACGCCACGCAGTCGCGCGCGCGCACCGGTTCGCCATCATGGAAGCGCAGGCCTGCGCGCAATGTCAGCCGCCATTCCAGCCCGTTCGGGGAGACACTGTCGCCGGCCAGCATCTGCGGGTGCGCGATGAAGCGGTCATCCAGGCCATACAGCGTGTCGAACACCATCTGCGCGTGGTTGCGCGTGACATAGGCCGGTGTCAGATGCGGGTCGGTGGTGACCAGGTCATTATTGGGGATGAAGCGCAGCGGGCGCGCGGCGCGAGGCTGCGCGATGGCGGGCGCCGCGAGGGATGAGACCAGCAGATGGCGGCGCGGCAGCATGGCGGTTCACGACCCGGTGAGGACACGACATCATAGCACAGGCAGCAGGGCGCTGCCATGCGAATCAATGCGTACGCATGCCAAGTGCGGCGCGCTTGCGCATGATCAGCATCAGCCGCACGAAGGCGCCGAAATCCGGCGAGGGGTTGTAGTCGGTATCGGCCAGCAGGGCGGGGGTGAAGGTGTGGTTGAAGCACCACGCCTGCCAGCCCATCGCGGCGCGATCCATCACGTTCATGATCTCCATGCGATAGCGATCGGTGCCGCCCTGCATGGCGTGTTCAGGGTGGGCCGTGGTGTCCCAGCCCCATTCGCTGACCACCACCGGCAGACGTTCCCTGGGGCCGAGGAAGGCGCGTGACCACGGCACGCGCCAATTGCTGTCGGGGTAGGGGTGCGTGCAGTAAATGATGTTGGGGCGGCGCAACGGCGCCTCAGCCGCGAAGGACAGGTCATAGGCGAATTGCAACCCGCCCACGGCGATGGGCTTGTTGGGGGCTATGATGCGGATGTCATCGACCATGTTCTCCGCCCAGTCGCGGAAATCCTCCCACATTTGCGGCGTGTGTTCGGTGGCAAGGCTGCCATTGGGGTGAATGAATTGCGGTTCGTTGAACAGCTCGAAATAGGCAACGACATTGTCGCGCGCGTAGCGCTGGGCGATGGTCTGCCAGAAGCGGCGCATCTCGTTGGTGGTGGTGTCGAAGAGCGGGCCATGCGTCACGTCCACCAGGCGCTTGTAGCGATCGGTTGGCGGGAAGCCGATGCCGTGCCAGCAGATCGAGAGGTAGATGCCCGCACGGCGCGCATAGGCCACGGCAGCGTCAAGCGTGCGCAGCACATGCGCCTCACCCAATGCACGCCAGATGGCTGGCATGACCGAGAGCCGCATGATGTCGCAACCCCAGGCGGAGGCGGCGGAGAACAGCCGATGGTCGAAGAAGCCCATCTGCTCGTCCTGCCGCTGCGCGATCCAGGCGACATCGGGGATGCAGACGCCGCGCATGATCATCTGCTGGCCGTTGGCTGCGAAGATGCCGTTGTCGCGCGTGGTCATGGCCTGCGGGTAGCCGCGCGGGATGGGGAAGGCGGCGCGCACGCGGGAGATATCGGCCGGCAATTCGCGCGGGCCGGTGCTGGCCAGCAGCAGGGTGGCGTCGCGGCGGCCGAAATCGATCACCGGCCGTACACGCTCAGCGCCGCCACGGCGTGGTGGTGTCGCGCGTCATGAAGGTGATGGGCGCCCCCCCGCGCGGCGCCATGATCCAGACGGAATAAACGCCGCCGGCCTCCATGCCTTGCAGCTGGAAGGACTGGCTGCGCTGGGTGCCGCAGGTGGCGCGCACGGCCGCCGTGACCGGGTTCACGCTGCGCATGCGCCCTTCGGCCAGCGGCACGTTTTCGAACACCGCCTGGCCTGCCGGGTCCAGCACCAGGGATGCCTGAGCGCAGCCGCCCATGGCGTTGTAGAAAGCGAGCCGCGCGCGCACCTGGTTGAACTGTGTTTCGTCGCGGAAGGGGCGGGCCTGCAAGGCGTTGCCCTCGGCCGTGACGATCAGCGTGTTGAAGCTGCCCACCTCGAGCCGCAGCGAGAGCTCGGCGCGCAGCGCGCCCGCCTGCAACTGCACCGCGACGGCACGATCGGCCACGTTTTCCTGCACCACATAGGGGCTGATGCGCTGCGCATTCTCGGTGCCGATGGTGGCCGCGCCGGTGACGCTGGGGCGGACCTGTAGCGCGTCGGGTGTCGCGTTGATGATGCGCAAGTAAGCGCTGCCGGCCGGCGGCAGCGGTTCATACAGCACCTGCTGCGCAGCGGCGGGCAGCGCCAGGAACAGGCAGGCGAGAAGCACACGCAGCATGTCTCAGGCCCTCCGCGCCAGGCGGCGCAATTCATCGGTGAATTGGCGGGCAGGCATGGCCGCGCTGCCCCAGAAGCCGGGGTTGTCGGGCATGACTTCCATGTTGCCCTCCAGGAAATGCCAGACGATCAGGTTCGGCCGGTTCTGCCGGAACAGGTCGGAACGCAGGTAGTTCAGCAGCGTGGTGTAGGGGCCGAAGCGGCCGACCTGCACCGCCAGCGCGACGGGCCGGTTCAACTGGTTCGAGAACATCGGCGGGAAGCCGCAGCCGGTCTGCATGAAGCTGTTGCCGACGATGATGACATCGGCGCCGTCTTCCTCGATCAGCCCCACGCCTTGGGGCGCGCCCTGGATGCGGCGGACGCGGAAATTCTCGAAGGGGAAGCGGCGCTGCTGTTCGGGGCCCAGCATTTCCGCCAGGTCGTTGCGCTCGTAGCGCATGGTCAACATGTCACCCAATTGCGTGCCATGTCGTGTCGCGGCTGGCAGGTTACCGCGTTCGCGCACCACGCGCGCGAGCTCGGCGGCCGCGGCCGCGCCGGTCACGGGCGTCCAGTGGATATCGGCCTTGAAGAACAGCGCGTCGCGCTGGCTGCGCCGCAACTGCGCGGATTGCGTGGCGTGGTCCACCAGCAGCGCCGGGCCGCGGGCGAATTCCTCCAGCACCGCGTCGTAGCGCGCCGTGGCATCCGCATTGGGGCGGAAATCATCGGGCAGGAATTCCTCATAGACGCGCGCCTTGGTCGGCGTGACGCAGAGCGCGACACGGAACCCTGCCTCGGCCATGATGGCGACGGCGCCGTTGATGTAGCGCGCCACTTCCCGCGTGCGGCGGAGATCGACGCGGCGGATATCCTCCCAGGCGGCGAACAGCCAGCCATCGCGGCCAATGATGACCTGGCCCTGCTGCGCATCACTGCGTGCGGGCTGCTGCGCCGGGCGGTTCTGCTGCGCAAGCGCGGGTGTGGCGGCCATAATGCCGCCGGCCAGGGCGGCGCGCCGGCCAATGGGAAACTGCTTAGCCATTTCTGTGGCAAACCCCTCGATGCTGCCTGACCCCACGATTGCGTTACCACAACCGGGCCGCGCCCGGCCACCATGCAGCACGGCACCCATCCTTGCCCGCCACCGACGCCTGCGCCAGCCTGCAACCAGGGAGTGAAAACCATGCGAATCAGGGCCGCCGTGCTGCATGTCCAGGGAGCGCCGCGCCCCTATGCGCAGTCCCGCCCGATGACGATCGAGGAGGTGGAGCTGGACCCGCCGGGACCTCACGAGGTGTTGATCCGCGTGGGTGCTGCGGGGCTGTGCCACAGCGACCTCTCGACCATCGAGAATCTGCGCCCCCGGCCGCTGCCCATTGTGATCGGCCATGAAGGTGCCGGCGTGGTCGAGGCGGTGGGCGAGGGCGTTTCGGACCTCGCGCGCGGCGATCATGTGGTGTGCCTGTTCGTCTCCGCCTGCGGGCATTGCCGGCCCTGCGTGCGCGGCAAGCCCAATATCTGCGAAGGGGGCTTTTCCTCGCGCGCGGTGGGCACGCTGCCATCCGGCCAGCGGCGCCTGCGCTGGCAGGGGCGCGAGTTGAACCATGGCAGCGGGCTCGCGCTGTTCGCCGAATACACGGTGGTGGACCGCACAGCATTGGTGAAGATCGAGCGTGACATCCCCTTGCAAGATGCCGCCCTGTTCGGCTGCGCGGTAATGACGGGCGCGGGCGCGGTGCTGAACACGGCGGCGCTGAAGGCGGGTGATGAGATCGCGATCATCGGCCTGGGCGGCGTTGGCATGTGCGCGCTGATGGCCGCCGTCACCGGCGGTGCGGCGCGCATTGTGGTGGTGGACACGCAAGCCTCGAAACTGGCACTGGCCCGGCAATGGGGTGCGACCGACACCTTCGACGCGACGGACCCCGATTGCGTCGGGCGCATCCGCGAAGCCACGCGCGGCGGGCTGGATACGGTGGTGGAAACCGCGGGCGCGCTCTCCGCGCTGAACCTCGCTTATGCCATCACCGCACGCGGCGGCCAGGTGGTGACGGCCGGCCTGCCGCATATCCAGGCCACCTTCCAGTTCACGCCGAACGCGCTGGTCAGCGACGAGAAATCGATCCGGGGCAGCTACATGGGCAGCTGCGTGCCGCCGCGCGACATCCCGCGCTTCCTGGCGCTCTACCGGCAGGGTAAGCTGCCAGTGGAAAGGTTGCGCCAGGGCGTGGTGGGCCTGGACGGGCTGAACGCCGGCTTCGACCGCCTGGCCGAAGGCGAGGTGCTACGGCAGATGCTGGTGCCCTAATACCCCTGGCGCAGCAGCGGAAACGCGCTGTGCACATCGGGCGTGATGACCGGCGGCGCGCCGATATGCACATGCCCGCGATTGAGCGCGGCGAAGCCGTTCACCCCGGTCAGACCCAGCGCCTTGATCGCCTCATCCTCCAGGATTTCCAGCAGCCGCGTGATGCCAGCCGCACCCTCGGCGGCCAGTGCGTAGAGGTAGAGCCGCCCGAGCCCCACCCAATCCGCGCCGAGCGCGATCGCCTTCACGATATCCGTGCCACGGCTGAAGCCGCCATCGACCATGATCTTGGCGCGGCCAGCCACCGCCGGCGCCACCTCCTGCAGCACATCCAGGCTGCCGCGCCCGTGGTCGAGCTGCCGGCCGCCATGGTTCGAGACATAGATCACATCCACGCCGTGTTCGACCGCGAGCACCGCATCCTCGGCGGTGCCGATTCCCTTCAGGATCAGCGGGATGGAGTGGCGGTCCTTGAAGCGCTTCACGTCGTCCCAGTTCAGCGCGGCCTGGTGGTCCATGCCGGTGTTGGCGGCACGCCAGGTTTTCACGAAGCGCTTGGTGACGTCGCGTTCGCGGCGGGAGTAGTGCGCGGTGTCCACCGTCAGCGCGAAGGCGTCATAGCCGGAATCGACGGCGCGCTTGACGTGCTCGTCAATGAAGGCCGCATCCCCGCGCACATAGAGCTGGAACACGCGCGGCCCGTCGGAGGCCGCGGCCGCCGCTTCCATGCCCGGCTGCGACACGCTGGACAGCATGAAGGGCACACCGAAGCCATGCGCGCCCAGCGCGGCGCTGGAACCACCCCCAGCCTCGAAGGATTCCAGCGAACCCACTGGACACAGGAACACCGGCAGGCGGATGTCATGGCCGAAGAAATCCACCCGCGCCGACACGTTGGCCACATTGGTCAGCACGCGCGGCCGCAGCGCGACCGTGTCGATCGCCATGCGGTTGCGCGCCACCGTCGTCTCGGTCTCGGTGCCGCCGATCAGGTAGTCCCAGATATTGGGGTTCAGGCGCAGCTTCGCGACCTTGATGAACTCATGCAGTGTCAAATACTGGCCGCCGGCCAATTCGTTCTTGTGCAGCGTGTTGGACATGCGCGCCCCCTCCCGTTCCCATCCAAGGCTATGCGCGGCACCATGGCGCCACAAGACGGACCGGGATGCGTTGAGGTGGAATCACCGAAAACGTTGAATCCCGGTCTCAACAATGGCTGGAGCAGGTTGCGCGAACGCATGTGAGCGCAGCCGGCTCCAAGGAGGCATGCGATGAAATGGAGCCAGAGGCGCGCGCAGGCGCGGGCGGTGCTGGAGGGTTCGGTCTGCATCCACCCCGCTTCGGTGCATGACCCCGTCAGCGCGCGCATCGCCGAGGACTTAGGCTTCGAACTGGGCATGTTCGCCGGCTCCACCGGCTCCCTGGCGATCCTCGGCGCGCCCGATCTCATCATGATCACGCTGACCGAATTCGCCGAGCAGGCGCTGCGCATCAACCGCGCGGTCGCCCGCCTGCCCTTGGTGGTCGATGCTGATCATGGCTACGGCAATGCGCTGAACGTGATGCGCACGGTCGAGGAGCTGGAAGTGGCCGGTGTGGCCGCCATGTCCATCGAGGACACCGACCTGCCCCGCCCTTTCGGCGCGCCAAAGCCCCGGCTGATCCCGCTGGAGGAAGGGGTGGGCAAGATGCGCGCCGCGGTGGCCGCGCGCGTCGATCCGGCGCTGATCATCCTGGCGCGCACGGGTGCCATGTCCATCACCGGGCTGGATGACTGCATCGGCCGCGTGCGCGCCTACAACACCACCGGCGCGGATGGCATCTTCCTGACAGGTGTCACCACGCGTGCGCAGCTGGACGCCGTGGCGCAGGAGGCCCGCCTGCCGCTGGTGCTGGGTACCATGACGGCCGAGATCGCCGACCGCGCGTACCTCGCCAGCCGCGGCGTGCGCATCGCCTTGCAGGGCCATCTGCCCTTCCAGGCCGCGATCGCCGCCATCCACGCCACGCTGAAGGCGCTGCGCGAAGGCACACCGCCCGAGGCCATCACTGGCACCGCGCCTGCGGCACTCGCCCGCGCGGTGATGCGCGAGGATGGCTATGCCGCCGCGACGCGAAATTTCCTGGATTAACCCAGCAAGCGCGTCGTGCGCTGCTGCAATTCCTGGATCACGCGCGCCGCACCGCCCTCGCGGATCAGCCCGGCGAATTCACCGCGGCGCGAGGCCAGTTCGCTGATCGTGCCGGTGAGATACACGTCCACCACGCGGCCATTGCGCAGCAGGTAGGAGAGCTGCACCGCCTCCTGCCCGCCGGTGCGGTTCAGCACGGTGCGCACCAGCTGGTCGCCATTGGGCAGCGGCTGCACACCCTGCGTCACGAAGGTCTCGCCCGCGAAACCGTCGAAGCGCGCGGCATAGGTGGCGATGGACCAGCGCGTGAAGGCTTCGACCAGCGTGGCCTGGTCGGCGGGCGTGAAGCCGGTCCAAGGCGGGCCGACCGCGATGCGCGTCATCGCCGTCAGGTCGAAGACCTGGCTCATGACCGGCGACAGGCGGTCAAAGCGGCCGCGGGCACCCAGGCGCTGCGCATTGCGCATGATGTCGAGCAGGGCGGCGTGGAAGGTCTCGATGGGCTGGGCCTGCGCCAAGGCGGGGGTGGCCAGCAGGGGCAGTGCCAGCAGGCTGCGTCGGGTCGTGTTCATGGGCGCGCATCTACCACCAGGATCA
Organism: Alphaproteobacteria bacterium; assembly: GCA_026400775.1. Taxonomy (GTDB): domain Bacteria; phylum Pseudomonadota; class Alphaproteobacteria; order Acetobacterales; family Acetobacteraceae; genus Rhodovarius. The sequence goes on from JAPLOK010000115.1 coordinate 16,367, forward strand.
TGGCCAAACGAGGGTGGACCCCCCGGCTGCATATCGGCACAAGGCGGGCATGCACACACGTCATACCGTGCTGCTCACGGGCGGCACCGGGTTCCTGGGTTGTTCGGTGGCGCGCGCGCTGGTCGCGCGCGGCCATTCCGTCGTGGCCCTGGCGCGCCCCGAGACGCCGCGCGGCGTGCTGGACGGCGTGCCCGTGGCCTTCGCGCCGGGCGACCTGACCGACACCGACAGCCTGCGCGCGGCGCTGCGCGGCTGCGATGCGCTGGTCCATTGCGCCGCCGATTACCGCATCTTCGTGCCCGACCCGGATCGCATGTTCGCGGTCAATGTGCATGGCACGCGCGCGCTGATGGAAGCGGCGCTAGCCGCGCGGCTGTCGCGCATCGTGCATGTCAGCTCGGTGGCCACGCTGAAGCCGCGCACCGATGGCACACCCGCCACCGAGGAGGACGCGGCGCATCCCTTCGACGCCATCGGCCCCTACAAGCGCAGCAAGACCGAAGCCGAACGCCTGGTGGAAGCCATGGTGATGGAGGACGGGCTGCCGGCCACCATCGTCAACCCTTCCACGCCGATCGGCCCGCGCGACCGCCGCCCCACGCCCACCGGGCGCATCATCCTGGAAGCCGCGATGGGCCGCATGCCGGCCTATGTCGAGACCGGCCTGAACCTGGTGCATGTGGAGGATTGCGCGGCGGGCATCGTGGCGGCCCTCGAAATCGGCGCCATCGGCGAGCGTCATATCCTGGGCGGGCAGGATGTGACGCTGGCCGAACTGCTCACGCATATCGCGGGGCTGTTCGGCCGCCATGCGCCCTTCCGCCTGCCACGCGCGCCGCTCTATCCGGCAGCCCTGGTGGCCGAGGGCATCGCGCGCATCACCGGCCGCGAACCGATGCTGACGCTGGACGGGCTGCGCATGGCCGGCCAGCGCATGTTCTTCAACTCCGCCAAGGCCGAGGCGCTGCTCGGCCACCACGCCCGCCCCTGGCAGGAGGCTGTGGCCGACGCCATCGCCTGGTTCCGCGCCCAGGGCATGCTGCCGTGATCTGGATCGCGCTGGCCGCCGCTATCGCCTGGGCGGTGATGCTGTTCGGCCGCGGCGGCTTCTGGCGCGCGCAGGACCGCGACGAACCGCCCGCACCGGACCTTCGGGAGTGGCCCAGCGTGACGGTGATCATACCCGCGCGCGATGAGGCGCCCACCATCGCCGCCACCGTGCGATCCCTGCGCGCGCAGGATTATGCCGGGGCGCTGCGCGTGGTGGTGGTGGATGACCGCAGCACCGACGGCACCGGCGCGCTGGCGCGCGATGCTGGCGCCGAAGTGGTCACCGGCACCGGCCGCGCGCAGGGCTGGACCGGCAAGCTCTACGCGCTGCAACAGGGGCTGGCGGCGGTGCAGCCGGACACGCGCTACATCCTGTTCACCGATGCCGATATCGCGCACGCGCCGGACTCCGTGCGCCGCCTGGTCGCGCGCGCCGAACGCCACGGGCTAGTGCTGACCAGCCTGATGGCGAAGCTGCGCGCGGTCAGCCCAGCCGAACGCTGGTTCATCCCGGCCTTCATCTACTTTTTCCAGATGCTCTACCCGTTTCGCTGGTCAAACGCGGCCGGCACGCGCACGGCCGCCGCGGCCGGCGGCTGCGTGCTGCTGCGGCGCGACGCCTTCCTGGCCGCGGGCGGGCTTGAACCCATCCGCGGGCGCATCATCGATGATTGCGCGCTGGCCGCGCTGATGAAGCGCCAGGGCCGCATCTGGCTGGGGCTGACGGACCGCGTGGTGTCGCTGCGCGAAAGCCCGACCATGGACCCGATCCGGCGCATGGTGGCGCGCACGGCCTATGCGCAATTGGGGCATTCACCCTGGCTGCTGGTGGGTACGGTGCTGGGCCTGGCGCTGGTCTTCCTGGCGCCACCGCTGCTGGCGATATTTGGGCGTGGGCCGGCGCAATGGCTGGGCGCTTTGGCCTGGGCGGCGATGGCGCTGTCCTTCCTGCCGATGCTGCGATTCTATGGGCTTTCCGCGTGGCGCGCGGCGGCGCTGCCGGCGGTGGCGGCGTTGTACCTGGCCTTCACGCTGGACAGCGCCTGGCAGCATTACCGAGGGCGCGGCGGGATGTGGAAGGGCGAGGCCGCGCCGTAGCGTCTCAGTCGGGCAGCGGCGGCGGCATGCGGTCGGCCGGCGGCTGAGAACTACACCCTGGCGCGCGCCTGCGCCGTGCGGATCGCCTCGAAGCTGCGCGCGATGGCATCCTGCAAGCCTTCACCGGAGAGGCCATCGGCCAGGTAGGCGTCTTCATCCGCCTTGGCCTGGAAGGGCTGCGACAACACGGCATCGCGCAGCAACTGCGTCATCGCATCGCGCAGGCCCACCGGCATGCCGGCCGGCGCCACGGCGAAGGTCATCAGCTGCATCCGGCCGAAGGGATAGGCGGCGAGGCCGGCCTCGGTGATGCTCGGCACATCGGGCATCTGCGGCAGACGCTGTTCCTCCAGGATGGCGACCACGCGCAATTCGCCGGAACGGATCTGGCCGAACACGTCATTGGGCTTCACCAGCCCCATGTCGAGATGCCCGCCGATCAGCTCATTGGCCACGCGCGACGCACCCGGATAGCCGACATAGGTGAATTCGCCGCGCGCTTCCTGCCCCAGGCCCACCACCCGCAAATGGCCGACCGTGCCCAGCGGCCCGGCGGCGCCGATGGTCGGCCCGGGCGGCCGGCGCAGCGCGGCCAGCATCGCCTGCATGTCCCGTATGGGTGAGCGCGCGCCCACCACCATCACCGAAGGGTCCACCGCCAGGCGTACCAGCGGTGCGAACTGCTCCAGCCGCAGCGGAATCTCGCCCGCCGCGATCTGCGCGATCAACCCATGCGAAGCGAGGCCGATGGTGCGCCCATCCGGGCGCGACTGTGCCAGGCGGTTCATCGCCACCATGGAGCCGCCGCCGGTCACGTTCTCGACCAGGAGCTTGGTGCCCAGCGGTTCCAGAATCGCTTGCAGTCGGCGGGCCAGAAGGTCGGTGGCGCCGCCGGCCGCGAAGGGCACCAGCACGCGGATTTCGGATGGCAGGGCCTGCGCGCGGGCCGCGCCCGCAAGGCTGACCGCGCCGAGGCCGGTCAGCAGATGACGTCGTTGCATGAGCTTCCTCCAGTCTTGGCGCTTGCCGCGCGGGAGGAGCATAGTCGCGTCCAGGGAAGGAAGTCCAAAGCCATGAAGGTCACCGCCGTCAACGTCTATCGCACCCAGTTCGCGCCGATGAAGGAAGGCGCCTCCACCCATGCCGTGCTGGTCGTCGAGGTGCTGACCGATGAGGGCATCCGCGGCGCCGGTGAAATCGGCCTGGCCTATGGCACCGGCGGGCGCGGCGCCGTGCCGCTGGTGCTGGAACTGGCGCGCGCCAAACTGATCGGCCGCGATCCGTTCCGCACCGAGGCGATCGCGGATTCCATGCGCCGCGACACCTTTTGGGGCCATGTGCCAGGGCCCATTCTGGGTGCCGCAATCAGCGCGCTGGATGAGGCGCTGTGGGACATCAAGGGCAAGGCGCTGGGTGTGCCGGTGCATGTGCTGCTGGGC
>JAPLOK010000036.1 GCA_026400775.1 Alphaproteobacteria bacterium
CATCGGCCGCGAGACGCGTGCCGAGGTGGTGATCTCTCACCACAAATGCTCCATGCCGGAAAACTTCGGCCGTTCCACCGATACGCTCGCGCTGATCGACCGCATGGGCCAGGACCAGCCCGTCGCCTTCGACGTGTACCCATACCCGGCGGGTTCCACCGTGCTGATGCCCGACCGGCTGCGTCAGGACGTGCCGGTGCAGATCACCTGGTCGGTGCCGCACCCCGAACAGGCCGGGCGCAACCTCGACGACATCGCGCGCGACTGGGGCGTGACGCGCAAGGTGGCGGCGGGGAAACTGCTGCCGGCCGGCGCCATCTATTTTCAGATGGATGAGGCCGATGTCCGCCGAATCATGGCGCATCCGCGCAGCATGATCGGCAGCGATGGCATTCCCCATGACGCCAAGCCGCATCCGCGGCTGTGGGGCACCTTCCCGCGCGTGCTGGGGCATTATGTGCGCGATGTCGGCCTGTTCAGCCTGGAGACGGCGGTTCACAAGATGACGGGTCGCACCGCGCAGGTCTTCGGCATTCCCGATCGCGGCACAATCAGGCCCGGCGCCTTCGCTGACCTGGTGCTGTTCGATCCCACGACAATCCGCGACATGGCGACATATGCCGACCCGACCGCGCAGTCCTTGGGCGTCGAAGAGGTCTGGACCAATGGCGAAAGCGTCTTCGCCGCGGGCGGCATCACCGGCGCCGCGCCCGGCCGCTTCATCGCCAATCCGCGTCGCGCGGCGTGAGCGTCGAGCCCGGCCCCGCGCGCGGGCTGCAGCCGGGAACCCTGCGCAAGGCGGCTTTCGTGCTGATCTGCGCGCTGCTTGTGCTGGGCGCCATTGCCTGGCTGCTGGCGCCTTCGGCCACGCTGCGAAACCCGGTCGAAACCTATCTGCGGCAAGGCGAAAGGGCCGGTGCGGCGGCGCTGAAACGCGATATCGATGGCTGGTCCCCCACCGGTGCGGACCCCGGCCCCGCTGTGCAGAACCTGACCGGCCTGGGCTTTTCCTGCATGGCACCGGGCGGGCCCGCGGGCCTCTGGCATTGCGTGATGCGCGTGCCTGACCGGGAACGGCGACTGATCACGCTGGAGGCGCATGTCACCGTGCAGGGCAGCGTGGTGGCGCAGGTCGAGACGCGCATCAGCATCCGCAACGCGCAGTAGCCGACGTCGGCGACAAAGCGCAGGCGCCGCGGACAAGCCTCTACCCCACACGACAACGCGCACGACAAGCGCTCGCCTACAAACTCCCCATCGCCACCGCTCATGGAAGGGGAGTACCATGAAGACCTTGATCAGCAGAGACGCGCTTCGCACGCTGCGCAATGCCTGCATTGTCGGCACGATGATCTGCACGGGCCTTGCGGGTTACGCCGCGGTTGCCGGCGGCGTCGAGCCGATGCGCATGGAGCATGACGCGAACCGCTACATGGCCCGTGGCCTTGCGGCCTCCGAGACGCGCCTGGTGCAGGATCTGGTTGCGCATCATCCGCTGGGTTCGGATGCCGGCAGCCTGCTGGCCCGCCTGTCGCGTAGCGGCTTTGAATGCCAGCCCGACTTCGAAAGCCCGGGCACCTATGCCTGCGTGTTCAGCCGCCAGCTCTCCTTCGCCCGCATCGCACGCCTGACGACGCGCGTGGAGACGGACGGGCTGCGCGTCACCGCCATCAACCCTTCGGTCACGGTGGCGCCGGCGCCGCAACTGCAACCCAACACCGTCACTCTTGCCGCGCTCTGAGGAAGGAGGCAGATCATGACCCGTCAATCCGAAGCCCTGCACACACTGAAGATGGCGATGACCACGCTCGGCATCCTGTTCCTCGGTGTCAGCGTCTTCGCCTATGCCTGGGGCGGTACCAGCCCCTGGCCTGTACAGGCGCCTCTCGACCGCTACATCGAGAGCGGCACCGAGGCCGGCACCCGTATGCTGGAACGCGACTTGGCCGCGGCGCATCCCTCCGGCTCGGATGCCGCGACGCTGCTGGCACGGCTGCGGATGTCGGGCATGAGCTGCGACGTGAACGAGCTGCGCCCCGAGCGCTACAGCTGCACCTACCGCGCCCCGCGGCATGACCGCTTCGCTCAGGTGGCCGTTGCGGTCAGCACCGAGCAGGGCCGCTACGTCGGAGAGATCGCCAGCATGGTCAACGCACCACGCTGAGCCAGAGACCAGCGCGCTGTTCTCCCCATCCGGCGCGTTGCCGCCCCGTCCCACCCCGCATTATCGGGTGGGCGGGGCGGAACTGTTTTGCATCTACAGGCGCGAGACCTGCGTCTCCTTGCTGGTGATGAATTCCAGCAATGCGGGCTTGCCCTCCTGCGTGGCGCGGATGCCGCGCTGGATCGCGGGGATGATATCCTCGGGGTGCTCCACGCGTTCGCCATAGCCGCCGAATGCCCTGGCCATCGCGGCATAGTCGCCGCTGATGTCGGTGCTGCGGTATTTCTCCGTGCTCAGCGCCATGATCTTGAGCTCGATCGCCATGGAGAAATTGTTCAGCAGAATCGAGAGGATCGGGATTCGCTCGCGCACTGCGGTTTCGAAATCCATCCCCGTGAAGCCGATGGCCGCATCGCCCCACACATTGATGCAGAGCTTTTCGGGCGCGGCGAGCTTGGCCCCCATGGCGAGCCCCAGACCGTATCCCAGCTGCGTCGTCTTGCCCCAGCCCAGATAGGACAAGGGCGTGCGCGAGACCCAGAAGGGCGAGAGCTGGTCGCGCGGGCTGCCGGCATCATGGGTGATGATGGTGTTGTCCACATCAACCGTGCGCCACAGGTCGCGCAGCACCCGATAGGGGTTCAGCGGCGCGTCGTTGGAATCCCGCTTGGCCGCCCATTGCGCCAGCCACGGCGCGCGCGAGGCCTCGATCTCGGCTGCGACCGGCGCCGCATCGCGCGCTGTTTTGATGCGCCCGCGCAGTTCTTCGAGCAGCGCGGCCAAGGTCAGTTGTGCGTCACCCGCAAGGCCAATCGCGCAGCGCACATCCTTGTCCAGGTGGTCGGGGTCCAGCGTGGCGTGGATGATGCTTTTGCCCGCCGGCATCTTCACGCCGAAATTGGTCTCGGTGAAGGAACAGCCGATGCCGAAAATGACATCCGCATTGTCCACGAAATGCCGCACCGGCGCGGGGATCGCCAGCCCGCCGGACCCCAGTGACAGCGGATGGTCCTCCGGGAAGGAGGACTTGCCGCCGAGCGAGGTGGTCACGGGGGCCGCCAGCAGTTCCGCCAGTTCCCGCAATTCGCGCCAGGCGCGCGCCCAATGCACGCCGGTGCCGGCATAGATCACCGGCCGCTTCGCCTCGGCCAACATCGC
>JAPLOK010000487.1 GCA_026400775.1 Alphaproteobacteria bacterium
TCCTTATGCGCGGCGACCAGCATCTTCAGGTGGCGCTCGACGGCCTGTTCGAGCGTCTCCGAAGCGCGGGGCGCGCCCTCGGCGGTGGTCTCTGCTTCGGCCAATTCGGCATCGACGGCGGTGCCGTCGATCGTTTCCTGCGGGTAGAGCGCGGCCAGGCGCCGCATCAGGTTTTCCAGTTCGCGCGCATTGCCCGGCCAGGCATGGCGCTTCAGGCGCTCCAGCGCATCGGGCGAGAGCTGCTTGCCCGGCAGGCCGGAGGCCTTGGCACGGTCGAGGAAATGGCGCGCCAGCAGGGGAATATCCTCGGTCCGCTCGCGCAGCGGCGGCAGGCGGATGGGCACCACATTCAACCGATAGAACAGGTCTTCACGGAACAAGCCACCGCGGATGGAGGCGCGCAGGTCGCGATGGGTGGCGGCGATGATGCGGACATTCGCCTTGATGGGCTGGCGGCCGCCAACGGTGGTGAACTCGCCCTCCTGCAGCACGCGCAGCAGGCGGGTCTGCGCCTCGGGCGGCATGTCGCCGATCTCGTCCAGGAACAGCGTGCCGCCGGCGGCCTGTTCAAAACGGCCGATGCCGCGCACCAGCGCGCCGGTGAAGGCGCCGCGTTCATGGCCGAACAGCTCGCTCTCGATCAACTCGCGCGGGATCGCGGCCATGTTGATGGCGACGAAAGGCCCGGCGCGGCGCTTGCCGTAGTCATGCAACGCGCGCGAGACCAGCTCCTTGCCGGTGCCGCTTTCGCCGGTGATCATCACGGTCAGGTCGGTCGTCGTCAGCCGGGCTACGGTGCGATAGATCTCCTGCATCGCCGTGCTGCGGCCGACCAGAGGCAGCTTCTCGGCGCTGGCTTCGTCCTCGGCTTCCGGTGTGCTCGCCCGCGCCAGTGCGCGCTCGACGACGGCCAGCAATTCCTTCAGGTCGAAGGGCTTGGGCAGGTATTCGAAAGCGCCGCGCTGCGCAGCCTTCACCGCCGTCGTGAAGGTCGATTGCGCGCTCATCACCACAACGCGCAGATCAGGGCGCACGCGCTTCATGCGCGGCAGCAGGTCCAACCCGTTTTCGTCGGGCATCACCACATCGGTGATGACCAGGTCGCCCTCGCCATCCTCAACCCAACGCCACAGCGTGGAGGCCGATGCGGTGGTGCGCACCGCATAGCCGGCGCGCGACAGCGCCTGGGACAGCACGGTGCGGATGGCGCGATCATCATCGGCGATCAGGATGGAACGGGCATCGGTCATTCGGTGTCATCCGGTGTCGGCTCGCCAGGGGGTGGCACGGGTAGTGAGATACGGAAAGAGGTGCGGCCAGGGCGGCTGTCGCATTCGATCAGCCCGCCATGGTTCGAGACCAGCTTGGCGACAAGCGCGAGGCCCAAGCCCTGCCCGCCACGCCTGGTGGTGATGAAGGGTTCGAACAGCGTCGCGCGGATCGCCTCGGGGATGCCCGGGCCAGCGTCGCGCACCGTCACGGTCAGCGGCAGGTGCACGCGCTCATTGCTGCCGGGCACCGCGATGCGCACGCCGTGGTGATAGGCGGTGGTCAGGTGGATGTCCTGGCCCTGGTTGGCCTCGGTCATCGCCTCGGCCGCGTTCTTCACGAGGTTCAGCAGGATCTGGATCAGCTGGTCGCGATTGCCCCAGACCGGCGGCAGGGAGGGGTCGTATTCCTCGGTGAAGCGCAGATGGGCCGCGAACCCCGATTGCGCCACGCGCTTCACATGGTCGAGCACGCGATGGATGTTCAGCGCCTCACGTTCGATCGGGCGGTCGGAGAACATGTCCATCCGGTCGATCAGCTTGCGGATGCGGTCCGCCTCTTCCTGGATCAGCTGTGTGAGTTCGGTGTCGGCCTCATTCGCATTCTGCTCCAGCAACTGCGCCGCACCCCGAATGCCGGAGAGCGGGTTCTTGATCTCGTGGCCCAGCATTTCGGCCATGGCGGTCGCACCGCGCGCGGCGCCCAGGAAATTCAGCTGCCGGTCCAGCATGGCGGCCTTCGAGCCATCGGTCAGCGACAACACCACCGAACCGGGCATCTCGTTCACCGGCGCGCCCTGCACGGACACACCCCGGCGGAACAGGCGCGGGCTTTCCAGCAAGAGGTCATGGTCGGCGACCGGTGCGTCCATCAGCCGCACCTGGCGCAGCAGCGAAAACAGGCGCGAGTCATGCGGCAGGAAATCAGCCAGCGGCGCGCCGAGCAGCGTCGTCGCGGAATGCTCGAAGAACAGTTCGGCGGCCGGGTTGGCGAAGCGGAAGCGATCCTCCGCGTCGAGCACCACCACCGGCATGGGCAGTGCCGCCAGCACCATCACCGCCTCGGGGATCGCCGCGTGCGGCTGTTCGCGCCGGCGCACCAGGCTGGCCGCGCGTGCTGCGATCATGCCGCAAGCCGCGAGGGTTCGGGGTTCTCGATCAACGGGCGGAAGAAGCTGTCCATCAGCGCCTCCGCCTCCGCCGGGCTGTCCACCAGGTTCACGGCGGCGCGGAATTCGGCGGAACCCCGCAGTCCCTTGGAATACCAGGCCAGGTGCTTGCGCGCCATGCGAACGCCGGTCTGCGTGCCGTGGTGCGACAGCATCTCGCGGTAATGGCGCAGCATGATGGCGTGGTGTTCGGCGGGCGTGGGGTCGGGCAGGGTTTCGCCCGTGCGCAGGTAATGCGCGACCTGGCGCGGAAACCAAGGGCGGCCATAGCAGCCACGACCGATCATCACGCCATCCGCGCCCGAACGCCGCAGCGCATCTGCCGCGTTTTCCACCGTGACGATGTCACCATTGGCGATGACCGGGATGCTCACCGCGGCCTTGACGCCGGCAATGAAATCCCAGTCGGCGGTGCCGGTGTAGAGCATCTGCCGCGTGCGGCCATGGATGGTCACCATCCGGATCCCGCACTCCTGCGCAATGCGCGCAAGCCGCGCCGCGTTCAATGACTGGTGGTCCCAGCCCATGCGCATCTTCAGCGTGACGGGCACCTGCACCGCGCGCACGGTGGCTTCCAGGATGGCGGCTGCACGCACCTCGTCGCGCATCAGCGCCGAGCCGGCACTTTGCCCTACAGCCACCTTCTTCACCGGGCAGCCAAAATTGATGTCGACGATCGCAGCGCCTCGGTCCACGACAAGCCTCGCCGCTTCGGCCATCACCGAGGGCTCACAGCCGGCCAGCTGCACGGAGGATGGCGCGCCATGGCCCTCTACCTCGCTCATGGAGAGGCTGCGCGCATTCTCGCGGATCATCGCGTTCGACGCGATCATCTCGGAGACGACAAGGCCGGTACCTTCCTCCCGCGCGAGGCGTCGGAAAGGCAGGTCGGTCACGCCGGACATGGGCGCGAGGATCACCGGGGTTTCGATGGTGACGCCCGGCGCCAGCGTGATGGGCCGCAAGGAATGGGTGCCTAACATGTGGGCAACTCATACAGAAAGCCCAAGCCATGAGCAACCAACCTGCTGGGGTTCCCGCGCGCCGCAAACCGGAATAACCGGGGCGCATGGATGTGGTGGCTATTCTCCTCGCGGCGGGCTCGGGGTCGCGCTTCGGCGGCGTTGTTCCCAAGCAGTATCTGAGCATCGGCGGCAAGCCCGTGCTGCGGCACGCGGCCGAGCGGGCGATGAAGTTCGGCTGGCGGATGCGCTGGGCGGCTTGCCCGCGCTGCCACCCGTACCTGGTGGGTCAACGCGCGCGGAATCGGTGCAGGCCGGGCTCGTGGCACTGGCCGAACGCGCGCCGAACATCGTTTTGGTGCATGACGCCGCGCGGCCGATCGTGCCACCGGGCACCATCGAAGCCCTGCTGGTCGCATTGGCGAAGGCTCCCGGCGCGATCCCCGCGCAGCCGGTCAGCGACACGCTGAAGGCTGGCGCGGATGGAATGATCACCCGCACCGTGCCGCGCGCCGGCCTGTTCCGTGCACAAACGCCGCAGGGGTTCCGTTATTCCGTGCTGCGCGCGGCCCACGCGGCGGCCGATGCCGCAACCGCGACGGATGATGCCGAGCTGCTCGAACGCATCGGCCAGCCTGTCGCGCTGGTCCCCGGCAGCGAGCACAATATCAAGATCACCTGGCCAGAGGATATCGCCCGCGTGAACATCTCCCCGCTCATGGTTTGCCGCGTCGGCACCGGCTTCGATGTGCATCGCCTTGTGGAAGGCCGGCCGCTGATCGTCTGCGGCGTGACCATCCCGCACAGCCGCGGCCTTGATGGCCATTCGGATGCCGATGTCGGCATCCACGCGCTGTGCGACGCGATCTACGGCGCCTTGGGTGAGGGTGATATCGGCGCGCATTTCCCGCCCAGCGAGATGAAGTGGCTCGACGCCGACAGCGCGCAATTCCTGGTGCATGCGGCCGCGCGCATCGCCGCACGCGGCGGGCGTCTGATCAATGCCGATGTGACGCTGATCGCCGAGCGCCCGAAATTCCGCCCGCATGTGGAGGTGATGCGCGAACGCCTGGCGCAGCTGCTCGGCGTGGATCTCGGCCGCATCGGCGTGAAGGCCACCACCACGGAGAAACTCGGCTTCA
>JAPLOK010000105.1 GCA_026400775.1 Alphaproteobacteria bacterium
AACCTGACCGTGCCGATGCAAGCGACCGAGATCGAAGCCTTCATCAAGGCCGCGATCCCCGATGCCGCCGTCTCTATCAAGGACCTGGCCGGCGATGGCGACCACTACGCCGCGCATGTCGTCTCTGAAGCCTTCCGCGGCATGCCGCGCGTGAAGCAGCACCAACTCGTCTATGCCTCGCTGCAGGGCCGCATGGGCGGCGTGCTGCATGCGCTGGCGCTTACCACCGCAGTTCCCGACTAGTGCAACCCAGGCGTCCCGATGCCGATGGCCCGCAGCGCAGCGAGCACCATAGGCTGAATCGGGCCGCCGCCCACTGACCCCGATGCCGAAGGCCCGCAACGCAGTGAGGACCGAAGGCTGAATCGGGGTCGCAACAAAGAGTGAGCCGCAAATGACCGACCAAGCCACGATGGACCGCATCAAGTCCGAGATCGATGCCAACCCCGTGCTGCTCTTCATGAAGGGCACGCCGGTGTTCCCGCAATGCGGTTTCTCCGCCCGCGTGGTGCAGATCCTGACCCATATGGGCGTGCCGTTCAAAGGCGTGAACGTCCTGGAGGACATGGAAATCCGCGAAGGGATCAAGGCCTACACCAATTGGCCGACCATTCCGCAGCTCTACGTGGCGGGCGAATTCGTCGGCGGCTGCGACATCATCACCGAGATGTTCCAGGCCGGTGAATTGCAGTCGCTGATGACCGAAAAGGGTGTCACGCCCGCCCAGGCGTAACTGCTAACGGCCCAATTGACGATCAGGCTGGAGAAGCCTGATCGGATCGGAGCCTGGTCGACGGGCCGATTCACTGATCAGACTGAAGAAGCCTGATCGGATCGGTCCTGCAGCGCCGCCCAGACCAGCCGCGCGCAGGCCAAGCTAGCCGTGCGCAACTCGGCATCGGGCACCAGGCGGCGGCGGTCGGCGGCTGTCAGCAGATCCTTTAAACGGCTGTCCGGCTCGTCGAAGCCAGCCAGGATTCGGGCGGCTGGTATGCCGGCTGCCGCAAAATTCGCATGGTCGCTATTGGCCATCAGCGGCTCATGCACGCCCAGGCCGGGTAGCGCGCCACGCAACAGCCCAGGCAGTTCCGCGAAGCCGCTGGTCAGCGCCGTCAACCGGGCGCTGCCCACGATGGAATCGAGATTGATGTTGACTGCCATCGCCGCCCGCCGCGTCGTGGGTTGCGCTTGCAGCCATGCGCGGCTGCCGGCCAGCGCCCATTCCTCGGCGCCGAAGATGCACAGCATCAAGCCGCGTTCGCATCCCGCCACCAGCGGCGCCACCGCGCGCGCGATGGCCAGCGCGGCAGCAACCCCGCTGGCATTGTCGATGGCGGATTCACCGAGCGGGTGCCCGTCCAGATGCGCCGACAGATGCACGAAGCCAGGCCCGCGCCCCGGCAGTTCCATCACCAGGTTCGGTGTTTCGGCCGGGTGATCCTCCGCCTCGATGGTGATGCGCAAGCGCCCCGCGGCGCGCAGCATCTCGGCGCCCTCCACCGCGATGCCCAGTGAGGGAATCCCATGCCCACCCGCGCGCCCCGATGACCCCGAGACAGGCCCCACCCCCGGTTCCGGCTGTACGATCAGGAACGCCGCCGCCCCCGCCTGCTGCGCCGCCGCCAGCTTCACGCGCCGATGCAGCGTGTGTGTCGAAAACGGATATTCATGCCGCGCCATCACGCAGGCGCCCGCCACATCCTGGTATTGCCCCGGTGCGCCGCGCCCCACATCGCGCAGATCCAGCACCAGGTCACGGCAGGCCGCACTGCCGAGCAACGGCGTGCACGGCACCACCTGCCCATCCGGCGTCTCGATCCGCGCCTCATGGCAGGTCCAGCCCGCATAGGCGCTGGGCTCGTTGCGCACCGGCCCGATCCCGCTCATGCGCAGGGCTGCGAAACTGAAGGCCGAGGTCGCCGAAGGGCTGCCCGCAAGCCTGCCCCCGGCATCACACAGCGCCACGAAGTCGAACCCCAGCAACGGGTCCGCGCCAATCGCGGTCAGCACGGCATCCAGGCTCATAAGCCCCCCCTTTGCTCGCCCTTGCGCAAGCGCCAGCATGGCCTCCCGCGCAGGAGATGGCCATGCCCGCCCCACAGGTCCCGATCGATGTCGACCCCGTCACCGGAATCTGGCGCACCGACGGCATGCCCATGCTCTATGTGCCGCGCCATTTCCTGGCCAATCTGCTGCGCGACACCGAGGCCGCGCTCGGCAGCGTCGCGTTCCGCGCCATGCTGTTCGGCTCCGCTGAAACCTCGGCGCGGCAATGGTGCGCGGCGGAACAGCGCACGCATGGTTTTTCGGCGCTCGACATCTTCCGGCATTACCTCAAGCGCCTCTCGCAGCGCGGCTATGGGCAGTTCGAGATCACGGCGCTCGACACCGACGCCGGCACGGCGACCGTGGTGGTCCGCAACTCCGCCTTCGCACTGGCCAACCCGCAAGCCGGCCGCCCGGTCTGCGCAATGTTTGAAGGCAGCTTCGCCGGCGGCCTGCGCCATGTGCTGGCCGATGCAGGCCGTGATGCGCCTGTGCAATGCGAGGAGACCGCCTGCCTCGCAGCGGGCGCGCCCGAATGCGTCTTCAGCCTTCGCGCACCTTGAGGCGCTGGCTGTCCGGCACGGCCATGCCGGCATCGCTGAACGCCTTGTGCAGCGCCTGGATATTGGGCGCGAAAATGCCGCCGCGATTCTCCACGCACCATTCGCGGCTCTGCGTGGGCATGCGCAAGCTGCCCTGAAAGCGCGGCATCACCCAGCGCGCGAAGAGTTCGAAGCTGCGCCAGGTGGCCTCGCGGTCGGCCCATTCATGCGCGCGGAACAGCACCCCTCCCGCCCCGCCATCGGTGAAGGCGAGCAGCCGGGCGATGCCATCGGCCACCGTATCGGGGCTGCCCACCAGCGTCGTGCCGGCGCGCAGGCCATCGCCCAGCGGATCCTCGGTTCGCGTGGGCGGGCGTGCCAGCACCTCCCCGAAATAGCCCTCGGTCTCGATCCGCTCGCCCTTCGAGACATCGCGCAAGGCCCGCTCGTCATCCTCCGCGCAGTGCATGTTCACCACCAGGCGCCAATCGCGGCGGTGCATCGTGGCGCCATGCTTCGCGGCC
>JAPLOK010000180.1 GCA_026400775.1 Alphaproteobacteria bacterium
CAGCGCGGTGCTGTCGGGCGATCTGGGGCGGTCGATGCGCGATGGGCGCGACGCCATCGTGCTGGTCACCGAACGCATCCCGGCAACGCTGGCGCTGACCCTGCCGGCGCTGGCACTCAAGCTGGCGATCGGGATTCCAGCGGGCATCTATGCCGCGCTGCATCGCAATTCGCTGGCCGACCGGATGGTGATGGTGCTGGCGGTGGCTGGCTTCACCATTCCCTCCTTCGTGCTGGGACTGCTGCTGGTGCTGGTCTTCGCGGTGCAGCTGGGCTGGCTGCCTTCGGGCGGGCAGGAGAGCTGGCGGCACGCGATCCTGCCGGTCATCACGCTGGGCATCGGCGGGGCCGCGGTGCTGGCGCGCTTCACGCGCTCGGCCATGCTCGAAGTGCTGGGCCAGCCCTATATCCGCACCGCCAGCGCCAAGGGTGTCGCCTGGCGCGACGTGGTCTCACGTCACGCGCTGCCCAATGCAGCGATCCCGACGGTGACCATCATCGGCTTCATGGTGGGCTCCCTGCTGGCCGGCGCGGTGGTGGTGGAGAGCGTGTTCTCCTGGCCCGGCGTGGGCCGGCTGCTGGTGACGGCGGTGGCCAACCGAGACCTCGCGGTGGTGCAATGCATCCTGCTGCTGGTGGCGGCCACCATGATCACCGCGAACCTGGTGGTGGACCTGCTCTATGGCCTGCTGGACCCGCGGCTGCGCGGCGCGAGGAGCCACTGACATGCCCGAAGCGCCACTGCCCGCCGTGACCATTGCCCCGCCACGCATCGCGCGCCCCCGGGCGCCGGTGCTGGTGATGTGCGGCCTGGTCTGGCTCGCGCTGATGCTCGCCCTGGCCGTGCTGGGGGATCTGATCAGCCCCTTTCCCTACACGCAGATGGATTTGCGCAACCGCCTCTCGCCACCGGTCGGCTTCGGCGGCGCCTGGTTGCATCCGCTGGGCACGGACGAGCTCGGGCGCGATGTGCTCTCGCGCCTGATCAGCTCCATCCGCACCAGCCTGGTCATCGCCTTCGGGGCCACGGTTGTGGGTGCGGTGCTGGGCACCACGCTGGGCTTTCTCGCGGCGCATTTTCGCGGCGTGGTCGAGCAGGCTGTGATGGCCCTGGTGGATTTCTCCGCTTCGATTCCATTCCTGATCCTGGCACTGGCCGTGTTGGCCTTCCTGGGCAATTCGATGGGGCTGTTCGTGCTGTTGCTCGGCCTGCATGCGTGGGAGCGTTATGCGCGCATCGCGCGTGGCCTGGCGCTCTCGGCCAGTGCGCAGGGCTATGCCGGCGCGGTGCGGCAATTGGGCGCCTCGCCCTGGCGGGTCTATGGGCGACACATCCTGCCCAATATTGCGTCCACACTGATCGTCTCGATGACGCTCGCCTTCCCCGAAGTCATCCTGCTGGAGAGCGGGCTGTCCTTCCTGGGGCTCGGCGTGCAACCGCCCGATACCTCGTTGGGCAACATGGTCGGCTATGGGCGCGAATATCTGACCCGCGCGCCCTGGATCCTGTTGGCGCCGGCGGTGGTGATCGTGCTGACCACGCTGTCGGTTTCTTTGATCGGGGATTGGCTGCGCGATCGGCTCGACCCCACACTGCGTTGAGGAGACGCCCATGACCCGCTTCATAATGGTCGCCCTGGACGGGCTGCGGCCCGACATGGTGAAGCCCGCGCAGACGCCGCATCTGCATGGCCTGGCCGCGGCCGGCACGCGCTTCGCCAATGCGCGCAGCGTATTCCCGTCGGAGACGCGGGTGGCCACGCCATCGCTGATCACCGGCTGCCGGCCGGGCGGTCATGGCATGGTGGCAAACACGCTGTTCGATGCATCGGTGGCGCCGGATCGACTGCTGCGCACCAAGCTGGTGAGTGACGTGCTGGCCATGGCGAAGGGCGGCGAAAGCCCACTGCAACGGCCTTCGCTCGCCGAGCGCCTGGCGCCGCATGGCAAGTCCTTCGCGCTGGTCAGCGCCGGCACCGCCGGTGCGGCGCGACTGCTGCACCCGGCGGCAGAGCGCCTCGGCGCCTTCCGCTGGAATGTCGAAGACCAGGAAGGCGCAACCGCGGCCGCCGTGCGCGACGCATTGGGCGCCACGCCGCCGCATGCCACGCCCAATACCGCGCGCGTGGAATTCGCCGGCCGCGTGCTGCTGGAACATGTGCTGCCGCGCCACGCACCGGATGTCGCGCTGCTGTGGCTGTCCGAACCCGATGTCGCCTTCCACTGGGCGGGCCTTGGCGCGGCCGAGACATTGGCTGGCCTGCGCGCGGCCGATGCGGTGCTGGGCCGCATCATCGCCTGGCGCGACGCGCAGCCCGATGCGGCGGAGATCGCGATCATCGTGCTCTCCGACCACGGCCATGTGACGGGCCACCGCAAGCTGTGCCTGCGCAGTGAATTGGTGAAGGCCGGCTTCCGCGCCGGCACTGGCATGGGGCCGGATGTGGATGTGGTGGTTGCGCCCGCCGCAGCGCCTGGCCTGTGGCTGCGCGATGCCGCACTGGCGCCGCAGATCGCGGAGTTCCTGGCGGGCCAGGATTGGGCGGGCCCGTTGCTGGCGCGCGACCCTTCTATCCTGCCGCATGCCTTCCCGCTGGCCGAACTGGGCAGCGCGCATGCGCGCAGCGCCGATCTCGTCGTCACCTTCGCTGGCGAAGAGCGCGCGGATCACTGGGGCCTGCCGGGCATCGCGCCCTTCGACGCGCCGGACGTGCCCGAAGGCGGCGGCATGCATGGCGGGCTGCATCGCGCGGAACTGGCCACCGTGCTGGTGATGCAGGGCGGGCCGTTCCGCGCCGGCGCCGTGGCACAGGAAGCCGCCGACCTGACCGACATCGTGCCCAGCCTGCTGCACGTGATGGGCGCGGCCACCGATGGCATGGAAGGCCGCCCGCTGCTCGGCGCGCTGGATGCCGCGGCCGATGCGCCGCCGCTGCAAGAACTGCTGCCCATGCATGGCGGCTTCGTGCTGGAGGCGATGCGCGCCGCGCCAGGCGGCCGGCTCTACCCGACGGCACTGCGCCGCGGCTGAGCGCGGCCGCCGCTCAGCCTTCGTTGAGGTTCAGCCCGGCGCGGCGGGCCACATCCTCCCACCGCGCGATATCCTCGGCGATGTAACGGTCCAGCGCCGGCTGGGCCATGAAGGATGGCTCGAAGCCGCGCAGGCGCAGTTCGTCGATGATGGCGGGGTTGGCCACCAGTTGCCGCACGCTCTCGGTCAGCCTTTCGCGCACCACCGCCGGCAGGCCAAGCGGCCCGCCGAAGGAATAGGTCAGTTCGGCGGCATAGCCCGGCACCACCTCGCCCACCGTGGGCAGTTGCGGCAGCATCGCCGAACGCTGCGCCGATGCGGTGGCCAGCGGGCGCAGCCGCCCATCCTGGATCAGTGGCAGCACCGCGGACATGGAGCCGAACGTCACCTGCACTTCATTGGCAACAATCCCCGCGATCGAGGGTCCGGTACCGCGATAATGGATGTTCTCCATGCGCGTGCCGGCCATCAAGTCGAACATCACCGCCGCCAGGTGCTGGGATGCGAGCGGCCCCGAGGTGCCGTGGTTCAACTGCCCCGGCCGCGCGCGCAGATAGGCAATGAATTCCGGCAAGGTCGAGACGGGGACCGAGCGGTTCACCACCAGGATATTGTGCGTGATGGTCGCGCGCACGATGTGGTCCGTCACGCTGCGCGGATCGAAATTGTCGCGCAGGATGGACAGCGTTCCGTTGTAGAACAGCGTGTGCCCGTCCGGCGCCGCCTGGCCTGCCGCGCGCGTGCCGATCATGCCGCCCGCGCCGCCGCGATTATCCACCACCACCGGCTGACCCCAGAGCTGCGAGAGGTGCTGGCACAGGATACGGCCAGAAATGTCGGTGCCGCCGCCGGGCGGGAAGGGGATGATCACGCGCACCGGCCGTTGCGGCCAGGAATCAGACTGCGCCAGCGCCGGCGCGGCCAGCGCGCCCAGCAGCAACAAGCGTCTTTGCATCGTCGCCTCCCGTGGCCCTCAGCGGGCTTCGATCAATTCCACCAGCATCCCATCAGGCCCGCCGATGAAGCAGATGCGCACGCCCGGCCGCGGGCTGGAAATGCCCTTGGTCAGCACGCCGCCCTTGCCAGTGATGTCGGCGATCGCGGCCTCGATGTCATCGACCGACAGCCCGATATGCTCGAGGCCGCGATGCGGCGTGGCGGGCACACCCGCCGTGCCCTCGGGCACTTCCTCGACATAGATGTTCTGGCCCACCAGGCTCAGCATCACGCGCAGCGTGCCGGCCGGTGTGGTCATGCGCGCCTTTTCCGTCGCGCCGAACATGGTCTTCCACCATGTTGCGGCCGCGTCCGGCGCGGTGGTGCGGTAATGGATGTGATGCATCCCGTAGCTTGGCGTTCGCATGCGAGCTAGCCTGCACCGAACCCGCGCGGAGGACAACAACGCCATGACCGACACCAACCTTGCCGTGCTGCTGCGCCGCCGCCCCGTCGGCGCGCCGACCGAAGCCGATTTCGAGATCGTCGAACGCCCGGTGCCCGAACCCGCCGAAGGCCAGGTGCTGGTGCGCGCGCGCTACCTCAGCCTGGACCCCTATATGCGCGGCCGCATGGCGGATGTGAAAAGCTATGCCGCACCCGTGGCGCTCGGCGCGGTGATGGAAGGCCAGACCGTGGGCGAGGTGGTGGCCAGCCGCCATCCCGGTTTCGCGCCGGGCCAGACCGTGCTGGGCGGGTCAGGCTGGCAGCGTTTTTCGGTGGTCGGCGCGGAGCGCCTGCATCGCGTCTCCACCGATGATGCGCCGCTGTCCTGGAACCTCGGCGTGCTGGGCATGCCAGGGCTGACAGCATGGGTGGGGCTGGCCGATATCGGCACGCCGCGCGCCGGGGAAACCGTGGTGGTCAGCGCGGCATCGGGCGCGGTGGGCCAGGTGGTGGGACAGCTTGCCAAGATCGCCGGTTGCCGCGTGGTGGGCATCGCGGGCGGCGCGCAGAAATGCGGCTTCGTCACGCACGAACTCGGCTTCGACGCCTGCATCGATCATCGCGGCGATCTGCGCGCGCAGCTCGATGCCGCCTGCCCCGAGGGCATCGATGTCTATTGGGAAAATGTGGGCGGCGCGATGCAGGCCGCCATCTGGCCGCGGCTGCGCGATTTCGGCCGCATGGTGATGTGCGGCATGATCGCGCAATACAACGAGGCCCCGGGTGCGGATGCCGCGGGCGCGCCGGCCGGGCCCAATCTAGGGCCGGTGGTGCGCAAGCGGCTGCGTGTGCAGGGCTTCATCGTCAGCGATACCGGCTGGCCGCGCTACCCGGCCTTCCGCAGCGAAATGCTGGGCCATCTGCGCGGCGGCCGCATGAAGGTGCGCGAGGATGTGGTGGTCGGCCTGGCGAATGCGCCGCGCGCCTTCATGGGCCTGCTGGAAGGGCGGAATTTCGGCAAGCTGGTGGTGCAGATCGACGCGTGACCGCGCTGCTTCAGCAGGCCTATGCCCTGCAACAGCAGGGGCGGCTGGCCGATGCGCAGCGCCTGTACGACCAGTTCCTGCGCGCCGAACCGCGGCATGCGCAGGCGCTGCAATTGGCGGGCATCTGCGCCATGCAGGCGGGCGCGCCGGCGCGCGCCGAACCCCTGTTGCGCAAGGCCGCACGGCTTGCGCCCGATGATGCGGTGTTGCTGATCAACCTGGCCGCATGCTGCACTGCCTTGGGCCGGCATGGCGATGCGCTGGCGGCGGCGGAGCAGGCGCTGGCGCTCGACCCATCGCTGCCGCAGGCGCATGCCAATCGCGGCAATGCGTTGCGTCGCCTGGGGCGCGCCGCCGAAGCCCTGGTCGCCATGGACCGCGCCATCGCGCTGCGCCCCGGCCTTGCCCAGGCGCACTCCAATCGCGGCGGCGTGCTGCATGATCTGGGCCGGCTGGAAGAGGCGTTGCTGGCCTTCGACGGGGCCTTGGCGCTGCAACCGGATCTGGCCGAGGCGCAGCTGAATCGTGGCCAGGCGCTGCGCCTGCTGGGCCGCATCGACGAGGCGCTGGCAAGCCTCGATCGCGCCATCGCGCTGAACCCGCGCGACGCCGAGGCGCATGCCGCGCGCGGCCTGGCGCTGCATGCGCAGGGCCGTTGGCCCGATGCCCTTACCGCGCTGGATGCGGCCCTGCGCATCAACCCGCGCCATGCGGACGCCCTGCGCCATCTGGGCGCCACGCTTTCGGCACTGGGCCGGCCGGCGGAGGCGCTCTCCGCCATCGAC
This sequence comes from Alphaproteobacteria bacterium, assembly GCA_026400775.1. Taxonomy (GTDB): domain Bacteria; phylum Pseudomonadota; class Alphaproteobacteria; order Acetobacterales; family Acetobacteraceae; genus Rhodovarius. The sequence goes on from JAPLOK010000180.1 coordinate 6,245, forward strand.
CGCGCCATTGCGCTGGAGCCCAAAGCGCTGGCCGGCCATTATATCCGCGCCAATGCGCTGCTGGAACTGGGCCGCTTGCCCGACGCCATCGCCGCCTGCCGGCGCGTGCTGGCCTTGCAGCCGGGGCACCACTTCATCCGCGGGCGCATCGCGCATGCGATGCTGCGCATGGCGCGCTGGGACGGGCTGGCGGAGGAATTCGACGGCGTCATCCAGGACATCCAGGCCGGCATTCCAGCCGCGCCGCCGCTGGACCTGATGGGCATCACCACCGATCGCCTGCTGCTGCGCCAGGGGATGGAGGCCTTCACCACCGCGCTGGCGCCGCCACCGCCGCTGGCGGCACCACCCTTCCAGGATGCGCTGGGGCCGCTGCGCATCGGCTATTTCTCGTCCGACCTGCACAACCATGCGGTGGCCGGGCTGATGGCCGGCGTATTCGAGGCGCATGACCGCGCCCGCGTCCAGGTCACGGCCTATTCCTTCGGCGGCGTGTCGGCGCATGCGCAAAGGCGGCGCATCATCGCCGGCGTGGACCGCTTCGTGGATGTCACGGCCGAGGACCCCGCTTCCATTGCGCGCCGCGCGCGCGCCGATGGCACGGCCATCGCGGTGGATCTGAACGGCTACACGCAGGGGTGCCGCCACGCGATCTTCGCGTGCCGTGCCGCGCCGTTGCAGGTGAACTACCTGGGCTTCCCCGGCACGATGGGCGCGCACTTCATGGACTACATCATCGCCGACGCCACCACGATCCCGGCCGGTGCCGAGGATGGCTACACCGAAGCCGTGATCCGCCTGCCACATTGCTACCAGGCCAATGACGCGGCGCGCGAGATCGCGGCCGAGACACCGACGCGCACCGCGCTGGGCCTGCCCGAAGACGCCGTGGTGCTGTGCTGCCACAACAATGGCTGGAAGATCACGCCCGAGGTGTTCGCCATCTGGCTGCGCGTGCTGCGGGCCGTGCCGCGCGCGGTGCTGTGGCTGCTGGAGGACAATGCCTGGGTCGCAGGCAATCTGCGCCGCGCCGCCACCGCCAGCGGGATCGATGCCGGCCGGCTGCATTTCGCAAGCCGCGTGCCGCCGGCCGAATACATGGCGCGGTTTCGCGCGGCCGAGCTGTTCCTGGACACGCTGCCCTACAATGGCGGCGCCACCGCCAGCGACGCGCTGCGCGCCGGCCTGCCGGTCGTCACGCGGCTGGGCGATGCCTTCGCCGGGCGCATGGCCGCCAGCCTGCTCGGCAACCTGGGCCTGACGGAACTGGTGACCGGCAGCGCCGACGAGTACGAAGCGCTGATCGTCGCGCTGGCACGGGATGATGGGCGGCGCGCGATGCTGCGCGCGCGGCTGTCGGAGGCGGCCAGCACCGCCGCCGTGTTCGACACCGCCCGCTTCACGCGCAAGCTGGAGGCAGCCTTCCTGGCGATGCATGAACGCCGCCTGGCGGGCCTGGCGCCCACGACCATGGACATCGCCTGACACGCATCACGCCGCGAGCCCCAGCCACAACGCGACACCCACCAGGCCCAATGCCAGCACGCGCTGCACGCCGCGCCGCTGGCCGCTGCCTTCCAGCCACGGCGCCAGCCGCGCGGCGGCCAGCACGACGCCGACATGGATCGCCGTCGCGATCAGCACATAGATCGCGCCGAGCACCCCGAACTCGCCGCCCGTCGAGCCGAAGCCCGGCACCACGGTGACGAAGAACAGGATGGATTTCGCGTTGAACAGATTGGCCAGCAGGCCACGCCAGAACACGCCGCCCGCCAGCAGCGGCGCCGCGGCCTGCATGGGCCGCCCGGCATCGCGCCACGCCTCCCAGGCCAGGAACAGCATGACGCCCATGCCGAGCCAGCGCAGCGCATGGTGCAACGTCTCGGAAGCCGCGATCAGCACGCCCAGCCCCATCGCCGCCAGCGCGGCATGCACCGCCAGCCCCACGGCCACGCCCGCCACCGCCAACAGCGCCGTCGCACGGCCGCGCAGGATCGCCAGCACCGCGAGCCAACTCATATTGGGCCCCGGGGTCAGTTCCATGACCAGCACCAGAGCGATGAACTCCATGAGCCGCATCGGGGAACCATAACGCTTTGCGCGTGATGCGCGATGTGATTCAGCGCAAGGTATCGCGGTGCCAGGCATGCCAAGCTGCTTGGCAGGAGGTATCGCGATGTCATCACCCGATGGACTGCACCACATCCTGCTGCACATGGCGCGCAGCAAGGATTTCCCGAACGGCAGCGACGCGCATGGCTACGCCTTCCGCGCGCCGCTGGATGCCGAACACCGCATCGACCTCGCACGCTGGAAGGCGCAGCGGGACCACTGCGTGGTGCGCCGCTTCTGGCCCGGCGAGGCCGATGAACATGGCCTGCTGGTGCACAAGCCCGGCGGCAAGGGCGGCGCCACCTGGACCTTCGACTACGACCAGGACAGCGCCGATGACGACGAGGCCGGCTATCGCCTGGGCGAGCATCGCTTCGTGCCCGGCGAATATGTCTCGATCCGCGGCGAGGACGGCGCGCTGCACACCTATGTGGTCGTGAAGGTTGAGGCCTGAACTGCTGACCGTCGCGCGCATGCAGGCCGTCGAGGCCGCCTGCGGTGTGGACGGCTTCACCCTGATGCGCCGCGCCGGGGAGGCAGTGGCGCGACATGCGCGCGCCATGGCGCCGCTGGGCACGCGCATCGTGGTGCTCTGCGGGCCGGGCAATAATGGCGGCGATGGCTATGTCGCGGCCGCCGCGCTCCGGGCGGCGGGGCGCGCTGTGGGTGTGCATGCGCTGGGCACGCCACGCGGCGATGCGGCGTGCGCCGCGGCCCTGTGGAACGGCCCGCTTGATGCTGCGCCGGAAGATGCCGCGCTGGTCGTCGATGCGCTGTTCGGCTCCGGGTTGAATCGCGGCATGGACGGGAAGGCCGCTGCCTTGATCGCGCGGATCAGCGCCCCCGTGCTGGCGGTGGATGTGCCCTCGGGCCTTGATGCCGATACCGGCGCCGCGGCCGGCAGCTGCGTGCAGGCCACGCGCACGCTGAGCTTTCATCGCCGCAAGCCCGGCCATCTGCTGCTGCCAGGCCGCGCCTTCTGCGGCGATGTGCATCTGGCCGATATCGGCATCGCGGATGCCGTAACCGACCTCTGGGCCAATGACCCCGCATTGTGGCAACTGCCCGTCTTGGCGCCCGACTCGCACAAATACCGGCGCGGGGCCTGCCTGGTCTGGAGCGGGCCTGCACTGGCCACTGGCGCGTCGCGCCTGGCAGCGCAGGCGGCGCTGCGCGCGGGGGCTGGCATCGTCGCATTGGCCGGCGCGCGCGATGCGCTGGCGGAACACGCCGCGCAGGTCACAGCGTTGCTGCTGCGCCCGGCTGCAAACCCGGCCGAGACGCTGGCCGATGCGCGTTTCGCATCCGTGGTGGTAGGCCCAGGCGCGGGGCCTGGTGCGCGCGATGCCGCGCTCTCCGCTCTGTCGACCGGTCGCGCCACGGTGCTGGATGCCGATGCGCTGACCATGGTCACGCCCGCGGAACTGGCCGCCGCCCGTCGCGGCCCGCTGGTGCTGACCCCGCATGAGGGTGAATTCGCCCGTCTGTTCCGCACGCATGGCGGCTCCAAGCTGCAATGCGCGCGAGACGCCGCGCGCGAGACCGGCGCAGTGGTGCTTTTGAAAGGCGCCGATACGGTCATCGCGGCACCCGATGGCCGCGCCGCCATCAACCACAACGCGCCGCCCTGGCTCGCCACTGCGGGCGCGGGGGATGTGCTGGCGGGCATCATCGGCGCGTATCTGGCGCAAGGCATGCCTGCCTGGGATGCCGCCTGTGCCGCAGCCTGGCGTCATGGAGAGGCCGCGCAACGCGCCGGCCCCGGAATGACCGCCGAGGATCTGCTGCGCGCCTGACATCACGCGCGGCCTGCGCTACAGCAGGGGCAGGGAGAACCACGCCATGCTGCGCCGCACCGCCTTGCTGCTGCTTGCCACACCTGCCATCGCCCAAACCACATGGCGACCGGAACGCTCTGTTCGCATCGTTGTGCCCTTTCCGCCCGGCGGGTCGAATGACGTGATCGCGCGGCCGTTGGCCGACCGGCTGCAAGGCCGCCTTGGCCAGGCGGTGGTGATCGAGAACCGCCCCGGTGCGGGCGGCGCGATCGGCGCGCAGCAGGTGGCGCAGGCGCAGCCTGATGGGCACACGCTGATGGTCACCTCCACCAGCTTCGTCGCGACCGCGGCCATCCAGCGCACGCCCTATGACGCCGTGACCAGCTTCGATTCGGTGGCGGTGCTGGCGCGCGCGCCCTTCCTGGTGCTGGTCAATCCGAATTTCCCGGCGCGCGACATGGCTGGGCTGATCGCCTATGCCCGCGCCAATCCCGGCCGCATCGACTATGCCAGCAGCGGCCCCGGCAGCATCGGGCATTTCCTGACCGAGCAGATGAACCTGCTGGCCAATATCCGCATGAATCACATCCCCTATCGCGGCACTGCGCAGGCGGTGACCGACCTGGTCGCGGGCAATGTGCAGATGCTGATCACCACGGTCGCCAGCGCCAATGCCGCGATCCGTGAGGGCCGCGTGCGCGTGCTGGCAGCGCTGGCCGATGGCGGCTCCGCCAATTCACCGCGCGTGCCCAATATCCGCGAAGCATTGGGCCAGGACATGGCCGGGGGCGCCATCTGGTGGGGGTTGTTCGCGCCGCGCGGCCTGCCCGCACCGGTGGCCACCGCCATCCAGGCGGCGGTGCGCGATGCGCTGGGCGAGCCTGATGTTGCGCGCATCTATGAGGGCGAGGGCGCGCTGCCCACCTTCGCGCCGATGGAGGCCTTCCGCACCGAACTGGCTGCCGACCTCGCACGCTTCCGCGACATCGCGGCCCGCGCGGCGATCCGCCCGGAATGAAGCGCGCGACCTTCGACCCGGCCGCGCGCGGCGCGCTGCAGGGTTTGCGCGTGGTCGATCTCTCGCGCCTGGTCGCGGGCAATACCTTGACCAAGGTGCTGGCCGATCACGGCGCGGAGGTCATCAAGATCGAACCGCCGGAAGGCGACACTTTGCGCGCCTGGAAGGTGGGCGGCATCGAGACCTCCTGGAAGACGATCTGCCGCAACAAGCTCTCGGTGGCGCTGAACCTGCGCCACCCCGACGCCATCGCCACCGTGAAGGAGATGGTGCGCAACGCCGCCATCCTGGTGGAGAGCTTTCGCCCCGGCGTGCTGGAGGCGATGGGCCTGCCGCCGGCGGAACTGCTCGCGATCAACCCGGCGCTGGTGGTGGTGCGCGTCTCCGGCTGGGGGCAGACCGGCCCCTACGCGCACAAGCCCGGCTTCGGCACGCTGGTCGAGGGCTATTCAGGCTTCGCCGCCATCAACGGCTTCGCAGATCGTGAACCGGTGCTGCCGCCGATGTTCATGGGCGATGCCTATGCCGGGCTGATGGGTGCGGCCAGCACCATGATCGCACTCCGCCATGCCGAAGCCACCGGCCAGGGCCAGGTGCTGGACCTGTCATTGTTCGAGCCGATCTTTTCCGTGCTGGAACCGCAGATGGCGAATTGGCGCATCACCGGCAAGCTCAAGCCGCGCACCGGCTCGCGTTCCACCAACACCGCGCCGCGCAACGTCTATCGCACCCAGGATGGCGGCTGGGTGTGCCTCTCGGCCAGCACGCAGGGCATGACCGAGAAGCTGCTGCGCAGCATCGGGCGCGAAGAACTGATCGCCGACCCGCGCTTCGCCCGCAACCCCGAGCGGGTGAAGAACGCAGCGGAATTGGACGCGATCATCGGCGAATATGTCGGCGCGCGAAGCATGGCTGAAAACCTGGCGCATTTCGACGCCACCGGCGTGACCATCGGGCCGATCATGGATGCCGAACGGCTGGAGACGGACGCCTATGTCACCGCGCGCGAGGCGCTGATCGAAGTGCCAGATGAGGAGATGCCCGGCGGCTGGCTGCCGATGGCGGGCACCGCGCCACATCTGTCAGCCACGCCCACGGTGCTGGCGCGGCCGGCGCCGCGCCTGGGCGAACATGCCGAGGCGATCCTCGGCGCAGAGACCTGCGCGCGGCTGCGCGCGGCCGGCGCGATGCCTTAGGGCGGGACGCGTTGAGGTGGAATCACCCCAAACGCTGAATCCCGCTCTCTACAACGGGCTGGACCAGGCTGCGTGAACGCTTGTCAACGCAGCCTGTTCTAGCCGCTTACGCCTTGGCGGGTTCTTCCTCGTCGGCGTCGTCTTCCTCGTTCTTGTCCTCGTCCTCGTGCTCATCGCCGATGCCGATGAACACGCCATCCGTCACCACCGCCAGGCACTGGCTGTAGGTCGAGAGGATCCATTCGCGATCAGCGCCCTCTTCCTTTTCCTCGGCCTTCATCACCAGCTGCAGCAGGGCCAGGGCCACCGCGGCATCGCTGTCGCCTTCGATCTCGATCTTCATCATGCGCTCCTTTGGCAGAGACATGAGATTAAGCGGCTGAGGTTGCGTGGCGATGACGCTTCAGTGCTCGGCCGGCGACTCTTCCAGTTCATCGCGCCCGGTGGGCGGGCGGCGGCGGCGGATCAGGCGCGAGACTGGTCGCAGTACGGTGTTCACCGCCAGCACGATCACCGTCAGCACCACAGCGCCCACCACCTCGCCCGCGCCCGCCAGCAGGCCGATCGCGGCGACGCACCAGATGGTCGCCGCCGTCGCCAGGCCCCTCACCGAGGCGCCTTCCTTCAGGATGGCGCCGGCGCCCAGAAAGCCCACGCCGGTCGCCACCGCGCCATAGCCCGCGCCCAGATTGGTCGGGCTGACCTGGGACAGCATCAAATCCGCGAAGGCGGCGCTGGCCAGCGCGACCAGTGTGGAGGTGCGCAAGCCCCCAGGCTTGCACCGCCATTCGCGCTCCGCGCCGACCGCGGCGCCCAGGATGAAGGCCAAGGGCAGCGCGTAGAGCGTAGTGTCGTTCAAGATCCATTGCATGGGCGCAGAACAGCCCAGTGGCCTGCGGTGTCAATCGTGGCCGCATGACATCGCCGAGCACATGCTTCCTGGGCGGTGCCGGCGGCAAACGCCCAGCGGAGCGGCAGGACAGGGCGCCGCCTCGCCCGCCGGCCGGTGTTTCAATCTGGTGCGGCCGCCGCGCGACGGGCACATCGGCGTGATGGACCGCCGCCACCTCCTCGCGCTGCCCGCGCTAATCGCCGCCCCCGCCGCCGCCCAGGCCCCCTGGGTGCCGGACCGCCCCATCCGCATCATCGCGCCCTTCGCGCCGGGCGGTGCCTCGGACCAGATCAGCCGCATCCTGGCCGAGGAGCTGACACCGCTGCTGGGCCAGCAGGTGATCGTGGAAAACCGCACCGGTGCGGGTGGCGCGGTGGGCACGGAATTCGTCGCGCGTTTGCGCCCAGATGGCTTGACGCTGGTCACCGCCAGCCAGGCCACGCATGGCGTGAACCCGGTGGTGCAGCGGCTGAACTTCGACCCCTTCGGTGACATGACGCCGATCGGCAGCATGGCCGGCGTGCCGGCGGTCTTCGTCGTCGGCCCGCAGGCGCAGCCGCGCACATTCGCCGAATTCCTGGCCTTCGTACGGGCGCGTCCGGGCCGCGAGAATTACGCCAGTGCGGGTGTGGGTTCCTCCACCCACATGACCTTTGCGCTGATGGCACACATGGCGGGCCTCGACATCCAGCACGTGCCCTTCCGCGGCACCGGGCTCGCGGTGCCGGAGGTGATCGCAGGCCGCCTGCTGTCGCTGGCCGATACGGTCAACACCTCGCTGCCCTTCATCCGCGATGGGCGGCTGCGCGCGCTGGCCGTGTCCACCCGCGCACGGCTTCCTGTGCTGCCCGATGTGCCGACGGTGGCGGAGTTCCAACCGGGCTACGAGGTGCTGAACTGGTATGGCCTGCATGGCCCGGCGGGGCTGGCGCCCAACATCGTCACCACCATCCACACTGCGATGATGACGCTGCTCAACCGCCCCGCCTTCCTGGCGCGGCTGCAGAGCCTGGGCATGGTGCCGCTGCCAATGACCACTGCCGAATACGCCGCCTATGCCGAGGCTGATCGCCGGCAATGGGCAGAACTGATGTGCGCCACCGGCATGCGCGTGGAGTAACGCATTGCGGCACGCCGCGCGGTCGTGTTGGCTGCGCGCATGAGACTGCCCGACCGCCGCTTCCTGGTATTGCTGATGCTGGGCTTCGCCGCCGGCGTGCCGCTGCCGCTGACCGGCTTCGTGCTGCGCCAATGGTTTTCCGAGAGCGGAATGTCGCTGGCGGCGATCGGCTTCACCGCCTGGATCGGGCTGGCCTATTCCTTCAAGTTCCTGTGGTCGCCCTTGCTGGACCAGCTGCGCCCGGGCGCCTTGGTACGCTTCGGCCAACGCCGTGGCTGGCTGTTGATCATCCAGCCCGCACTCATCATCGCCATCATCGCCTTGGGTCAGACCAACCCGGTGACCATGGCCACCGTCACCGTGGGCATCGCGGTGGCCGTGGCCTTCCTCTCGGCCAGCCAGGACATCGTGATCGACGCCTGGCGCATCGAGATGCTGCGCGAAAACGAACAGGGCTATGGCCTGGCCATGTATGTCTGGGGCTATCGCGGCGCGCTGCTGATGAGCAACGCGGTGGGCCTGTCGCTGGTGGGCGTGCTGGGCTGGGGCGGCATGTTCGCCAATGCGGCGGCGCTGGTGGCGGTGGGGCTGCTGGGCGTCGCGCTCGGCCCGGAATCTCCGCGCGCCGAACGCCCGCCCATGGGCTGGCTGGCGCGCATGAAGGAAGGTGTGGTCGACCCCTTCGCTGACTTCATCCGCCGCCAGCATTGGGCCGCGATCCTGGCCTTTATCTGCCTCTTCAAGCTGGGCGAAGCGCTGGCCGGCATCATGACCGCGCCCTTCTATCGCGAGCTCGGCTTCACCCGCGGGGAGGTGGCCGGCATCTCCGGCGGCTTCGGCCTGTTCGCGACACTGGCGGGCGTGCTGGCCGGCGGCTGGTTCGTCTCGCGCGTGGGCACCGGCCGCGCGCTCATCATCACCGGCATTTTCCAGATGCTGTCGAACCTGATGTATGTGGTGCTGTGGCAGACCGGAAAATCGCTGCCGATGCTGACCACGCAGGTCTTCGTGGAAAACTTCACCGATGGCCTCGCGGACGCCGCCTTCCTGACCTACCTCTCGGCACTCACCTCGCGTGCCTACACCGCCACGCAATATGCCCTGCTCTCGTCACTGGCGTCGGTGCCGCTGCGCACGCTGGGCGGCTGGGGCGGCGTGATCGCGGCGCCGCTGGGCTGGACCTGGTTCTTCCTGCTGACCACGGTCGCCGCTTTGCCCGCGCTGCTGCTGATGCTGTGGCTGCTCAAGCGACTGCCGCCACCCGCGCCGGAACCCGTCATCCCCCCCGACGTCTCGCCTGGGTAGCCGCGCGGGCGCGCGCGGGGTAAAGCACGCGCCCTTCACGTCAGACTGCACCCCATGCCCCGCCAATTCCGCAAGAAGCCCAAGGGCCGGCCCATTGATGGCTGGCTTATCATCGACAAGCCCACGGGCCTCGGCTCCACCGATGTCGTCAACATCGTCAAGCGCGCCTATGACGCGCAAAAGGCCGGGCATGGCGGCACGCTGGACCCGCTGGCGACCGGGCTTCTGCCCGTGGCCTTCGGCGCCGCCACCAAGACCGTCCCCTATGTCATGGATGGCGCCAAGACCTATCGTTTCACACTGCGCTTCGGCGAAGCGCGCGACACCGATGACGCAGACGGCCAGGTGATCGAGACCACCGATGCACGGCCCACCGATGACGCGATCCGCGCCGCCCTGCCCGCCTTCATCGGTGACATCATGCAGGTGCCGCCCATCTTCTCCGCCATCAAGGTCGCGGGCGAACGCGCCTATGACCTGGCCCGCGACGGCCAGGTCGTGGTGCTGGAAGCGCGCCCCGCCCGCGTGGACCGCTACGAACTGGTCGAACGCCCCGACGCCGACCATGCCATCTTCGAGGTGGAATCCGGCAAGGGCGTCTACATGCGCTCGCTGGCGCGTGACCTGGCGAAGGCTTGCGGCAGCCTGGGCCATATCGCCGTGCTGCGCCGCCTCTCGGTGGGGCCGTTCAAGGAAGCCCACGCCGTGCCGCTGGAGGTTGTCGCGCCCGACTGGAACAAGCCCCAAAGGGACGGACTGGACAAGTCCGCGCCGCGAGAGCATACGCCCCCGTCTCTGGAGCTTCTGCTCCCGCTTGCGACCGCGCTGGACGACATCCCGGCCCTGGCCTGCACGGAAGCCGAAGCCGCCCGCCTGATGCACGGCCAGGCCCTTAGCCTGGTGGAGTTCATGGGAAGGGTGCCGGATGCCGCTGATCCCAATGGTGGGTTGGTGCGCGTGATGGCAGGGCAACGGTTCGTCGGCCTGTGCCGGCTTGAGGATGCGATGGTCTATCCAGAGCGCCTCATGGCCTAGGTCTGAACCGCGTTTTTCTCCAACGCAAGGAACACGCCGATGTCGATCACCGCAGAGCGTCGCGCGACGCTGATCATCGAATACGCCACCAAGCCCGGCGATACCGGCAGCCCGGAAGTGCAGGTCGCGCTGATGAGCGAACGCATTTCCAACCTGACCGAACACCTCAAGACGCATGCGAAGGATTTCCACTCGCGCCGCGGCCTGCTGGTGCTGGTCGGTCAGCGCCGTGGCCTGCTGGACTACCTGAAGCGCAAGGACAATGCGCGCTATGCGACGCTGATCCAGCGCCTCGGCCTGCGTCGCTGAACAGCGGCTTTTTCGCAAAACCGGCGGCGTCGGCCCTGCAAGGCCGGCGCCGTTTTGCTGAGGCATACTGCGTCCCTAGCGTTGAGGCGGCATGCTTCAGCCCGTTGTTGAGCGCGTGATTCAGCGTTTTCGGCGATACCGCCTCAACGCATCACGCGCTATGGGGCGCACATGACCGTCCTCGCCATCCAGGACATCACGATCCGCGTCGCCGGCCGGCCGCTGCTGGAAGGCGCGTCGCTGATGCTCGACCCCGGCCGCAAGGTCGGGCTGGTGGGGCGCAATGGCGCGGGCAAGTCCACGCTGCTGCGCGCCATCGCGGGCGAGTTGGAACCTGATGGCGGGACCATCCGCCTTTCAGCGCGCGCGCGCATGGGCTATGTGGCGCAGGAAGCGCCCGGCACGGACGAACCGCTGCTGGAGGTGGTGCTGGCCGCCGATACCGAGCGCAGCGCCCTGCTGGCCGAAGCGGAGCACGCCGCCCCCGAACGCGCCGCCGAAATCCATGAACGCCTGGCCGCGATCCGTGCCGATTCCGCGCCGGCCCGCGCGGCGACCATCCTGTCGGGCCTGGGCTTCGATGCGGCGGCGCAGGCGCGGCCGATCCGCGAATTCTCGGGCGGCTGGCGCATGCGCGTGGCACTCGCCCGCGCGCTGTTCCTGGAGCCCGACCTGCTGCTGCTGGACGAGCCCACCAACCACCTGGACCTGGAAGCCGCGACCTGGCTGGAATCCTGGCTGATCCGCTTCTCCGGCGCGGTGCTGCTGGTCAGCCATGACCGCTATCTGCTGGACCGCGTGGCCGATGGCATCGCGCATCTCGATCGGCAGAAAATCACCCTCTATGCCGGCGGCTTTGAAAGCTTCGTGCGCATCAAGGCAGAGCGCCAGGCGCAGCTGGTTGCCAGCAATGCCCGCGTGGCGTCGGAGCGGCAGCGCATCCAGTCCTTCGTCGACCGCTTCCGCGCCAAGGCCACCAAGGCGCGCCAGGCGCAATCGCGGCTGAAGGCGCTGGAGCGCCTGCCACCGATCGAGGCGGTGATCGAGGACGCGCCCACGCGCTTCGCCTTCCCCGAACCCGGCGAATTGCCGCCGCCCATCCTGCAGCTGGAGAATGTCAGCACCGGCTATGACGGGCGGGCCATCCTGCGTGGGGTGAATCTGCGGCTGGACCAGGAAGACCGCGTCGCGCTGCTGGGTGCGAACGGGAACGGCAAATCCACGCTGGCCAAGCTGGTGGCGGGGCGGCTCGCCACGATGGGCGGCGAAGTCACGCGCAGCGGCAAGATGCGCGTGGGCTATTTCGCCCAGCACCAGGCGGAGGAGCTGGACCTCTCAGGTACGCCGCTGTCGCATATGTCAGCCGCATTGCCGCTGGCGACCGAGACGCAATGCCGTTCGCAACTCGCGCGTTTCGGCCTGGATGAGGACCGCGCCACCACGCGCATCTCGGCGCTGTCGGGCGGCGAGAAGGCGCGGCTGCTGCTGGCGCTGACCACGCGTGAGGCGCCGCATCTACTGATCCTGGACGAACCCACCAACCACCTGGACATCGACGCGCGCGAAGCGCTTGTGAAGGCGCTGGCCGACTTCCCCGGCGCGGTGCTGCTGATCACCCATGACGCGCATCTGGTCGAGCTTGTCGCGGACCGGTTGTGGATGGTGGCCGACGGCACGGTGCGCCCCTTCGATGGCGATATCGCCGAATACCGCGCCCTGCTGGCCGAACGCGCCCGCGGCCCGCGCGCGGAGGCCGCGCCCACGCGGCGTGATGACCGGCGTGATCGGGCCGAAGCACGCGCCGCGATGGCGCCGATGCGCGCGCGACTGAAACAGGTGGAAACGGCGATCGAGAAGCTGAACGCGGAGGCCGCGACCATCAGCGATGCGCTGGCCAACCCAAAACTATATGAGACGGGCAAGGCAGAGTTGATCGCGCGTGCCACCCAGCGCCAGGCCGCCATCGCGCGCGAAGTCGCCGCGCTGGAAGAGGAATGGCTGGAATTGTCGGAGAAGTTGGAAGCCGCCTGATCAGGCCGGCTTTTCCAGAAGCAGCAGGCCGTCCAGTTCCGCGGCGCCGTCCCAGTCCAGCGCGCGCGCCGCCAGCACGGTCAGGCCGCAGCGCACCGCGAAATGCCGCATCACATCCAATCCGCCGAAATTGCGCCAATGCGTGTTGTCGCGGACCCTGCCTTCGGGGTTCTCGCGGTTGTTCGAGACATGCAACAGCGCGCGCCCGCCAGGGACCAGCACCCGATGCGCCTCGCGCAGATAGGACAGCACATCGAGCAGCTCGAAATGCACCATCGCGTCATAGGAGAACAGCGCGGTCACGCTGCCATCGGCGATACGCGGCAGGTCATTGCCATTGTTCACGACATAGCCGATGCGCGGGTCAGCGCCGAAGCGCGCGCGGCAGGCGGCGATATTGCTCGCCAGCACATCGACCAGCGTGATGTGCCCCGCCAGCGGCAGCGCCTGCGCGGCATGCCGGCCATGGCCGCAGGCCAACTCGACCACGCGCTCGAGCGGCAATTGCCGGAACAGCGCCAGGAAGGGACTGCCTTCGGCCCAGAAGGGCGAGAGCCAGGCGGCCGTGTCGGCATCGGCGTAGTAACGCGCACCTTCCCAATCCAGCTGGATGGCCCGGCTGTATTCTGTGCGATGTTCGCTCACGAGAACTTTATGCCAAGGCAATTCATTGTTCACAAGCAGCTTGACCGCCGGCAAAGCGCGCCGCACATCCCCGAAAAGTCTGCCGGAGACGTCCCATGCGCATCGCCCGCCGCGCCATCCTCTTTACCCCGCTGGCCGCACCCGCCCTGGCACAGCCGCAGACGCTGCGCGTCATCGTGCCCGCCCCGCCCGGCGGCAGCACCGACATCCTGGCCCGCAGCCTGGCCGAACGCGCGGGTGCCGCGCTGGGCATGGCGGTCACCATCGACAATCGCGGCGGCGCGGGCGGCATCATCGGCACCGAAGCCGCTTCGCGCGCGGCGGCCGATGGCACGACGCTGGTGCTGGGCCACAACCAGACGCATGCCTCGAACCAATGGATGGCGCGCAACCTGCCCTACCATGTGATCGACAGCTTCACCCCGGTGGCGCGGCTGGCCAGCGTGCATCATGCGACGGTGGTCGCTACGAATTCCCGCGCGCGCGACATGGCCGGGCTGATCGGCATGGGGCGCAATGGCGGGCGCATCACCTATGCTTCCTCTCAGGCGGGCAGCGCCAGCCATGTGATCGCCGAGACCTTCGCGCGGCGCGAAAACCTGGACGCCACGCATGTCCCCTATCGCGGCGGCGCGCCGGCGGTGACGGACACGGTGGCGGGCGTTGTGGATTTCTTCGTGAGCACCTGGCCGCAAGTGGTGCAGCTGGTGCGCGAGGGTCGGCTGCGCGCGCTGTCGATCGGGGCTGGGCAACGCGTGCCGGGCTTCGCCGAGCTGCCCACCACGGCCGAGGCCGGCGTGCCCTATATGGCGGTCGATGCCTGGTTCGGCCTGTTCGCGCCGCGCGGCACGCCGGATGCGGCGGTGGCTCGGCTCTCGGCCGCTTTCCTGGCCGCGCTGGGCGACGCTGAAAATGCGCGCCGCGTGGATGCCGCCGGCTTCAACCAGGCGCCGTTGTCGCCCAGCGAATTCGCCGCTTTCCAACGCACCGAAGTGGAGCGCTGGCGCGAGATGGCGGAACTGACCGGCATTCGGATGGAACAATCCTGATCCCGGAAGGGCTTCGTTAACCAGACGCGGCGACACTTCATCAGCGCGCAGAATGCGTGCGGAGGAGGTGCCGCGTGGCGGTGCAACGCATTCTGGTGGTGGGCGCGGGCTTCGCGGGTGCAGTGCATGCGCGCATGCTGGTCGAGGCCGGTTGGGCGGTCGATGTGATCGACCAGCGCCCACATATCGCTGGCAACTGCTTCGACCATGTGGATGGCAATGGCGTGCGTGTGCATGCCTATGGGCCACATCTGTTCCACACCAACAATGCGCGCGTGGTGGAGTGGGTGTCGCGCTTCGGCGCCTGGGTTTCCTATGAACATCGCGTGAAGGCCATGGTGCCCGATGGCCGCGAATTGCCCCTGCCGGTGAACCGGGACACGCTGGCGGCCCTGTTCGGGGTGTCGCTGCCGGATGAAGCGGCGATGCGCGCATTCCTGGCGACCCAGGCGCTAGCCTGCGCCGCGCCAGGCAACGCGGCCGAACACCTGAACAGCGTGGTCGGCCCCACCATCACCGATCTCTTCTTCCGCCCCTACACGCGAAAAATGTGGGCGCTGGAGCTGGAGGAGATGCACGCCTCGGTCGTGCAGCGCCTGCCCATCCGCTTTGACACCGAAAACCGCTACTTCCCCGATGACCGCTACCAACTGCTGCCGCGCGATGGTTATGCGGCCATCTTCTCGGCCATGCTGGACCATCCGGGCATCACGGTCTCGCTCTCCACGCCATTTCGCCACGGGATGGAACGCGGCTACGCGCAGGTCTTCAACAGCATGGCGATCGACGAATTCCATGGCTGCGACCTGGGGGAGTTGCCCTACAGGTCGATCCGCTTCCATCACCGCGCCTCGGCCGAATGGCGCCAGGGCGACAGCCCGGTGCTGAACCGCACCGATGACAGCCCGATCACGCGCGAAACCTCCTGGCACCTGCTGCCGCACCACCTGG
>JAPLOK010000217.1 GCA_026400775.1 Alphaproteobacteria bacterium
ACGGAGGCGATGAATCTCGGCGATGCCGCCATCCTGGAACATGTGCTGGCCCGGCGCGCATCGCTGGCAGCGCTGGCGCCGCAGATCATGCGCAGTGTGGCACGGCGGCGCGCCGATGCGCTGGCCCAGGCCTTCGCGCGGCATGACCACGCGTCGGTGCGGCGCATCTTCGCGATGCTGCCGAAAACAGGCCGCAGCTTAGCGGTTCGCATCAAGGCGTGGGTTTCGCAAACGCCGGGGCCGCTGCGCGACGGCACGGCGCGCACGCTGTTGGCCTTGGGGACTATCCGCGCACGCGCCCGACCGTAGCACCGCAGCGTGTCGCCCTGCGCGGCACGATGTTCATCACCGGGTCGCGCGCGAAATCCTGCGCCCTGGTGAAGGGCGCGCCGGCATGCGCCAGCCAGGCCAAACCATCGCGCGCCGCCGGCAGGCCCAGCGTGTCTGCGATGGCCGCCAGGCTGGCCATCGCGAGCTGCGCGTAGTCGCCCTCGCTCTTGCTCCAGCCCGTTCCGTTGGACAGACCCGCCGCGCGCATCGCCTGGCCGATCGCCGCCCAGGAATTGCGCTGCGCGATGAGATAGGCGGCGCCGTCATGACGTGAAAAACCGTGCGCCTCCGCCTGAAAGCGACCCACCAGAAAATTCGCCATCCAACCCAGCACAGCGCGGGCGCGCGCATCACCCCGGCGCGCGGCGATGGCGGCGGTCGAAGCGAAGTAATCCTGCTGCCAGGGCGGCAGCACGCCGGGCGTGCCGTATTCGCCGGGGATCCACCCATGTGCGTCACCCTGCTGCGCGGTCCAGGTGGGAATCATCGACTGGATCCAAGCCCAGTTGCCATCCGCCGAGGCACGCAGCCAGGGGCGCGCCAGATCATCATCCGGGCTGGCCCAGGCGGCGTTTTCCAACTGCCGCAGCGACCACGCCGCACCCCGCACCTGCGCGCCGCGCACGACATTCGCGCCCTCGCCCAGCGGGCCGGGTGCCGCACCACGCACGCGCGGCGATTGGCCGATGACGCACCAGCTGGCCTGCGCCTGAAGGTTGTCCAGGAAGGCGCGTCGGCCGGTCAGCAGGAAGGGCACGAAGCAGAGATCGGGCTGGTGCGCACTGTCGCAGGCCCAGCCGGTGTCGGCGGCGATGGGTTGCAGCAGCCCACCCGGAGGAGCGCCGCCGCGTCCGTCGCTCCACAACCGCGGCCAGCGGTTGGTATCGAGCCAGGTGCCGGCGGCGGGGTCCCAGTAGTGCCAGGGGATGCCGCCGGCGGCCTCGGCCTGGCCAATCGCGAAGGCGGCGGCGCGCGCATCACCGCTGATCAGCCAGGCGGCCTGGGGCATGGTGGCCGGGCCGATATCGGCGCGCCCGCCGGGGCGATGCATGTCCTGCGTGATGTGCCGCGGGCTGAATGGCGTCGCCCAATCCGGCGCGGCCATCGCCTGGGCCATGCGCGCCAGCAGTGCCTCATCGATGATGGTCGTGACATCGTATCGCGCAACGGCGGCAGCATCGGCCAGCTGACCCGCATCATGGCGCACGCGCGGCGGCGCGGGGCCGGTGCCGCGCAGCCGGCCCCAGCCGGTGTATTGGTGGTGACGCGCGATGGCAGTCTCGTGCGCCACGCCATCCAGCAGCAGGCGCGCGGTGTAACGCGCCTCGCCGCCGCCGGGGCGCATCGCGATGTCATTGCGCAGCCAGGCATCGACCCAGAGCGTGCCATCTGCCCGCAGCGCCACATCGGCCACCAGTCGTAGCGACGCGACGCCCGCCGCCTGCGTTGGCACCGCAACGGCAAGCCGCGCCTGCACCGCCAGTGGCCCCTGCTGCCAGGGGCGCGCGACCGCGCGGAAGGCAGCCAACAGATCCACCCGCCAAGCACCCAACTCCAGCACGGCCTGGTGCATGCCCGGCGCGGGTACTGCACCGGGCGTCGCGGCACCAGCGCCCAGGACCAGGCCAAGCCGCGCGCCGCGTGCCATTGCGGGACAAGCCAGCGCCACCACCGCCAGCCGCGCCGAGCCATCGGCGTGGCGGTTCTTCACATCAATCTGCGCGGGCAGCACGCGGCCATCGGCAAGCCGCGCGGAAAGCCCGGCGCCGGCGGGGATTTCCCCAGGCCTGAAGGCCTGGCCGAAGACGGTGATGCTGCCGGCCGGCGCGCCCGTGCCTTCCAGCAGCATGCCGCAGGGCGGCTGTGCCTGCGCCCCGCTTGCGCCGACCAGCACGGCACCGAAGGCGCGCCGCGCGATCATGCCGCCGCCCGCACCGCCAGAACCTGCCGAAACACCGCGAGCTGGCCGGCTGTCGTTGCCTCCCATCCGAAGGCCTCGGCATAGGCGCGGGTGGCCGCGCGCGACGGCGGCTCGGCGAAGAGGCGCCGCACGCCGGCGGCCAGCACACCGGGGCTGGTGTCGTCCAGCACCAGGCCGGCGGCGGGTGCTGTCACCGCCTCACGGCTGCCCCAGGCGGGGCTGGCGATCACGGGCGTCCCGCAGGCCATCGCCTCCAGCAGAACATTCGCCCAGCCCTCACGGCTGGAGGCGAGCACCAGCGCATCGGCCGCGCCATACAGCGCCGGCAGTTGCGCATGCGGCCGCGTGCCCAGCAGCCGCACGCGCGCAGCCACGCCCAGGCGCGCGGCCTGGGCCAGCAATGCCTCGCGCTCCGGCCCTTCGCCCACGATCAGCAGATGGTGGTCGGGCAACAGAGGCAGCGCGTCGATGATGCGGTCATTGGCCTTGCGCTCGATCAGATGCCCGACCGAGAGCAATGTCGGCGCCGCATCCAGCCCCAGCGCAGCACGCGCCGCCGCACGGTCCGCCGGCGGTTGGAACACCGACAGGTCCACGCCATTGCGCAGCACGGTGACCTTGGCCTGCGGCGTGCCCAGCGCGAACAGCCCATCGGCCAGGCCGGCGCTGACCGCGATCAGCGCATCGGCGCCGGAAATGGCACGCAGGATCGCACGGCGCGGCAGGTATAAACCCGGCCATTGGCTGACATCCGAACCGCGCGCCGTCAGCACGACGGGCTTGCCGAAATGCCGCCCCAGCGCGACCGCCGCGACGCCATCGGGATAGAGGTAATGCCCGTCGATCAGGTCGAATTCCAACCCCTGCCGGCACAGCCGCGTCAGCGCCGTGCGCGCGGCCAGATACAGGCTCAGCGGATTGCTGAATTGTCCGATGCCCGGCACCGCCAGGAAGCGCGGATGCACCACGCGCAGCCCGTGCCGCGTCTCCTCCGCTGCCGCACCACCAGGGCGCCAGGGCAGCGGTGCCAGCACGGTGCTGACAACCTCACCCCCGGCCACCAGGTGGCGCAGTCGGTTTTCGACGAACACGCCATGATTGGGCCGCGAGCTGTGCGGGTACAGCGTGCTGAACGTAACCAGACGGATTGGTCTTGGTGGTCTTGCGCTGCTCATGCGCATCGATCGGCTCCGCCATGCGCATGTCGAAGGGTGAGGGCCGCGCGGGGCCAGGCGGACGCGAGGCCCACCAGCACAGCCAGCCGATGCCGGCGAGCATCGCCAGGAAGTACAAGCCATCCATGATCGTCTCCGTCTGTGGGGTTCATCGCGGGCGCGCCATGGCGGCTTGCGCGCGCCAGCCGGCGCGGGGTGCTGTGGCCGGCGCGGCGGCGCCCAGCGCCAGCCCGTGCGTGGCGGCCAGCAGCACCAACAAGGTCCAGTAGAAATCCCAGTAGGAGAGCGACAGAAAACTGCCCGCCACCAGGTAGGCGACGATCGAAACCTGGGCCATGCGGCCTAGGTCGCGTGCCCAGGCCAGTTCCGGCCGATCGGCCGGCAGCCTCGCCAGACGCCAGGCCTGCGCAAGGCCAGCGACACTCAGACCCACCCAGAGCAGAAAGGCCGGAAAACCCTGCTCGCCCAGCAGTTCGAACCAGATGCTGTGCACCGCGCGCGCAGGCCCGCCCGGCGCCACGGTGTCCACCGCGTCGCGCGTATAGGGGCCGGTGAAGCCAGAACCCACCAAAGGCCGGCTCAGCGCCAGCCGCCAGGAGATGTCCCACAGCACCAGCCTTTCGGTGGCCGAGCCATCCTCCTGGTAGGTGGTGATGGTGTTCATGCGGTCCATCCAGGCCGGCGGCATGAAGGCGATGGCGCCACCCAGTGCTGCCGCCAGCACCAGCCCCGCGGCCAGCTTGTGCGTGCTGCGCAGCCACAGCACCACAGCCACCGCCGCCAGCCCCAGCAGCGCCCCGCGCGACCAGCTGGCGACAACCGCCATCAGCGTCAGTGCCATCGCCGCCGCGAGGCCCAGCCGCACCAGCCGATGCGCTGATTGCAGGCGCAGCCAGTTCATCAAAGGCAGCGCCACCAGCAACGCGGCGGCCAGGTGGTTGTTGTCGGTGATCATGGTCTGCGGCGGACCCCAGACGCGGTAGCTGCCGCCATTGACGATCGCGAACAGCCCGCCGCGCACGCCGTAGTAGCCCAGCGAAATCACCATCACCCAGACCAGCGCGTGGATACGCCGCCGTTCCGTCAACAGCGCTGCCGTGACCAGCAGGCCCAGCATGACCTTGATCACCTGCTCCCACTTGTCCCAGACCGCGACGGGATCGCCCAAGGCGGCCAGGGATGTGCCGGTGAAGCACAGCATCAGCGCCAGGATCAGCCCGATTGTGGTGTTGAGGGGCAGCCGCTTCGGCTCGCCCGCCAGCAGGCAGCCCAGCAGCGTGGCGGCGAAGACCGCCGCCGCCCAGGACAGCTCCGACGCAAAGCCCCACACCAGCCGGTGCGGATTCATGAAGGAAATCCAGGACCACAGCAGCACGCCCACGAATGGCCGCGTGAGCACCAGGCACAGCAGCACCGACAGCGTGGCCATGAAGGCAAGGTCGCGCATGGGTCACCGGGCCCGGTTCAGTTCGGCCAGCAGCCGGACGGCATTGGCGCGCTCGGGGAAGGTGGGGGCGGCGGCCAGGAGCGGGGTCAGCACGCGGCGGGCTTCATCGCGCTCGCCCGCCGCATGCAGCGCGAAGGCCAGGCGATAGGCAGAGCCCGGGTCGGAGCCAGCGGATTGGCGCAGCAGCGGCACCGCCTGCGCGGCCTGACCGCTGCGTGCCAGAATCCAGCCCAGCGTATCGGCCACGTCAGGCCCGGGGGCGAGAAAATAGGCACGCTCGGCCAAGGCGCGGGCACGGCTGGCGCTGGCGTCGCCCGGCTGTTCTCCGAGCAGCCAGGCCAGGTTGTTCAGCGCCACCGCGTTCTGCGGCTGCCGCTCGACGATCGCTTCCAGGCGGGCTTGCGCATCGGCCAGGCGCTCGGCTTCGATATCGAGCTGCGCCAGCATCAGGCCGGCCTCGTCATCCAGCGGGGTACGCGCGAGCCAGCCGCGCAGTGCGGCGGTCGCCGCCGGCGCCTGGCCGGCCGCGCGCAAGGCGGCGGCGTGCCGCAACGCCAGCGCGGCCGAGGGCGCTCTCGCCAGCGCCTGCGCATAGGCCTCGGCGGCCTCGGGCAGGCGCTGCGCGATGGCCAGCAGGTCGCCGCGCAGCATGGCGGCAGCGGGTTGGGTATCGGGGCGCGCGGCCAGGGTTTCAGCGGCTTGCAGCGCCGCATCCAGCCCGCGTGCCTGGCGGATGATGGCGAGCCATGTCTGTTGCAGGGCGGCATCCGCGGGGCGCTCGCGCAGGCCCTGTTGAACCAGCGCCTCGGCGCCGCGCGTATCGCCGCCGCGCAGCAGCAGGGCGGCGAGTTGCCGGCGCGCCTGGGTGGAGCCTGGCGCCTCGGCCAGGGCGCGGCGGCTCGCCGCTTCGGCGGCGGGCCAATCGGCAGCGGCGGCATGCGCCTCGGCCAAGGCGAGCGTGATGTCGGGCTGCCCACTGAGCGGGGGCGCGGCCAGGATACGCGCGGCCTGCGCCGGATCGCCCGAGAGGATCGAGAGATTGGCGGCGGCCAGCGCCAGACCGGGCTGCGCGGGCGTCGCGGCCTGCACGGCCAGCAGCACTGCCCGCGCCTCGGCGGCGCGTGGCTGGCCCGGCAGGGCGCTGCCGGCGAGCAGGGCCAGGGCTTCCAAGTGGCCCGGTTCGGTGCGCAGCACCTCGGCCAGCAGGGCCTCGGCTTCGGCGTACTCGCCCTGCATGCGGGCGACACGCGCGAGCCCGACGCGGCCGGCAAGAGATGTGGGATGCGCGCGCAGCAACGCGGCAAAGGCAAGCCTGGCCTCGGGCAGTTCCAGGCGCATCAGGCGGCTGGTGGCAGCCAGCAGGGCAGGCGCTTCGCCGCTGCGCGCCTGTGGCGAAAGCTGGTCCAGCGCCTCACCCAGCGCCGTCAGGTCGCCACGATACAGCGCGCCGAAGGCGAGCATCTCGGCCATGCCTGGGTTTTGCGGGTTCAGCCGCAAGGCCTCGCCAGCAGCGGTCATGCTGCCGGTCACATCGCCCTGCGCCAGCCGCGCGGCCGCCAGCCGCGAGCGCAGCCCGCCATCCTGCGGCGCCAAGGCCACGGCGGCGGCAAAGGCGGCGCTGGCCTGGGTGCGGCGGCCGGCCGCAGAATGCAGCCGGCCCAGCATGTCGAGCGCGAGCGCATCCGCGCCGCCGCGTTCGACCAGCCGCGTCAGCACCGCGGTTGCGTCATCGAAGCGGTTGGCTTCCATATCCAGCACGGCGAGCAGCCTGGCACCGCGCGCATCCTCCGGGCGGCGGGCAAAGTGGCGCCGCGCGGCATCCTCAGCTTGCGCAGTCTGGCCCAGCCTGCGCTTGGCGGTGGCCAGCAGCAGCCAGCCATCGGGCAGGCTCGCCAGCTGCGGGCCGATGCGTTGCAGCGCGGCATCGACCCCAGCCCAATCCTGCCGGCGGGCCAGCAGCATGGCGCGCAGGAATTGTGCCGGGCCACTGCCGGGCACGATGGCCAATGCGGCATCCACATCGGCTTCGGCGCGGGCGGCTTCGTTGAGCAACAGCAGCGTCTCGGCCCGTCGCAGCCGCGCCAGCACATGGCCCGGCGAGAGCATGACGGCGCGGTCGAAACGCGCCAGGGCCTGCGCCGGCTCGCGCCGCTCGAACAGCAGCCCACCCTTGCGCAGCAGCGCATCAACCTGGGCGGGATGGCGTTCGAGCACAGCATCGATGATGCGCTCGGCCTCGGCGCGATCGCCCTCGGCGATGGCAAGCGCGCTGGCCGCCAGCGCCGGCTCGGCGGCCAGCGGGGCCAGGCGCTGGGCCAGCTCTATCGCCTCACGCGCCTGCGGGCGGCGGTCGAGCGCGAGCAACGCCAGGCCGCGCCCGGCCGCCAGCTGACCGGCGGCGGGTGCGGCATCATCAGGTTGCGGGAATTCGCGCAGCAATTCCTCGAACCGGCCGGTCACCAGGAAGGCGCGCAACAGCAGCGCCGTGCCGGCGGCTGCGTCATGGCCCAGGCGCAGGGCGGCGCGCGCCTCGCGCTCAGCGGTCTCGCCATCGCCGAGTTCGAGGCTGGTCTCAGCCAGCGCAATGCGTGCGGAGACCAGCGCGGGCTGCGCGCGCACGGCGTTGCGCCATTCGATCTGCGCGGTGCGCAGATCGCCGCGCGCGGCGGCGATGGCGGCGCGCTCGGCCGGTTGCGCGGCGGCTTGGGCTGCGAACAGCGCGCAGCCCAGCAACAGCGGGGCAAGGATCATTCGGGACATGGCGGGACCTGCGGGGGTTCGGTGGGGGGGGTGGGATCGGCCTGCGGCTCGGCGCGCTTGCGCCCGGCCGTCAGCCCATGCGTTTCGAGCAGCGCGTAGATCGAGGGTCGGCTGATCCCGAGAAGACGGGCCGCCGCCGCCAGCCCGCCGCCGCTGCGCGCCAGCGCACGCTCCAGCGCGCTGCGCTCGGCCCGCAGGCGGATCGCGCGCAGGTCGAGCATCTCCTCCTCGGGCAGCGGCACGGCGGCCAGTTCTAGGTCAGCGGTGCTCAGCAGCTGGCCCTCGGCCATCAATGCCGCGCGGCGGATACGGTTGGCCAGTTCACGCACATTGCCCGGCCAGGGATGCGCCAGCACCGCCTGCGCGGCGCCGGGGTCGAGGCCGCGAAGGCGGCGGTTGAACTCGCGCGCATGGCGGGCCAGGAACCAGCGGGCCAGCAGCAGCGCATCCTCACCGCGTTCGCGCAGCGGCGGGATGCGGATGGTCAGCGTGTTCAGCCGGTACAGCAGATCGGCGCGGAAGCCGCCGGTCTCGGCCAGGCTTTCCAGCGGCTGGTTGGTGGCCGAGACGACGCGCACATCAAGGCTGATCGGCGTGCGGCCGCCCACGCGCTCGATCACCTGGTCCTGCAGGAAGCGCAGCAGCTTGGCCTGCAGGGCGGCCGGCAAATCGCCGATCTCATCGAGGAACAGCGTGCCGCCATGCGCGCTTTCGATCCGCCCCGCGACCTGGCGCACCGCACCGGTGAAGGCGCCGCGCTCATGGCCGAAGAGTTCGCTCTCCAGCAGCGGTTCGGGGATGGCAGCGCAGTTGATGGCGATGAACCGGCCGCTGGCGCGCGGGCCCATCTCGTGCAGCGCATGCGCCAGCGCTTCCTTGCCGGTGCCGCTCTCACCCAGCAGCAGCACGGGCACCGAGACCTGCGCCAGGCGCTCCACCATGCGGCAGAGTTTCAACATGCCTTCATCGGCGGTGATGATGTCGCGGATCGGGCTGTTGCGCGGCACCAGGGCGAGGCGGAGATTTTCCTGCTCCAGCTCGCGCAGCCTGAGCGCGCGGTCGATGATGGTGCGCAGCACCGCGAGATCGATGGGCTTCTCGCAGAAGTCATAGGCGCCCTCGGCCACCGCCCGCAGCATATTCTCGCGCTGCCCCTGGCCGCTGACCACGACCACGGGCATGCCGGGGCTGATGCGGCGCAAGCCGGCGAGCGTGGCGAAGCCCTCGGCCACGCCCTCGGTGTCCGGTGGCAGGCCCAGGTCCAGCAAGGCGGCGGCGGGTTGCTCGCGTTCGGCCGCGGCCAGTGCGTGGTCACGGTCGGCCGCCTGCACCACGCGGCAATTGGGGAAGGCCCAGCGGTATTGCGCGCGCAGTGCGGGGTCATCCTCCACGACCAGCAGCTTGGGGCGATTCATGGACATGCGACGGCGCGCGGCAGCAAGAGCCGCATCGTGGTGCCCAGGCCCGGCGCGGTGAGCACTTCCAGCTCGCCCCCGGCCTGGCGCAGCAGTTGCCGCGCCTGCCAGGCGCCGATGCCGCTGCCGCGCGGCTTGGCGGTGGCGAGCGGGCGGAACAGGACATCGCGCACGAAGGCCGGGGCCATGCCCGGGCCGCGATCTGTGATCTGCAACTCCATCCGACCCGCATGGCTGCGTAGGCGCAGGCGCACCGGCAGGTTGGGCGGCGATGCCTCGACCGCATTGTTCAGCAGATGCGCCACCGCGCTCTCGAAATCCTCGGGCTGCATCGCGATACGGGCTGCGGGCGCGTCGCCATCATCGACCACCACGGGGTGGTGCAGGCCGGTCGCGAGCTTCAGCAGATGTGGCAGTGGCTCGAAGGCTGGCGTCTCGGCCGGCGGTGCCTCGGGCACCGCGAGACGCGCGATGAGCGTCTTGATGCGTGCGGCAGCCGCACCCACGGTCAGCAGCATGTCCTGCTGGAAGGCGGGGTCGGCGATGTTCGCCTCGGCATTGGCCAGCAGCAGGGTCAATTGGCTCGCCACATTCTTCACATCATGCGCGACGAAGGCGAAGCGGCCTGCATAGGCGTGCAGGCCGGCCTGGTCGGCCAGGCGCTCCGCGGCGCGGCGTTCGGCAAGGAACATCGCGACCTCGCGCCCCAGCGTGCCGAGCAGCGCGAAGACCTCGTCATCCAGCACGAAAGTGGCGCGCGGGCGGGCCAGCAGAACGCAGCCGATCAGCCCATCGCGCGGGTGCAGCAGAGGTGCGGCGAGCCAAAGCGCGGGCATGATGGCGGGCAGGTTTTCGTGCGTGGCGACGGCGCCCTCACCAAGCGCTTGGGCCAGTGCGGCCTGGTCGGTCGGCGCCAGTTGCGGCTCTGGCACATTCCAGCCGCCGGCCCATTCCATCGCGCCGGAATCGCCGCGCAGCAGCAGCATGCCGGCGGGGCTGTCCACCGGATCGGCCAATGCGCGGATGGCGCGCGCATCGGCGCGCATTTCGCTTTCAGGGGCGGCGAGCGTGGCGGCGCAGCGGCGCCATTCGCGGCGGTAGTCGTAG
>JAPLOK010000218.1 GCA_026400775.1 Alphaproteobacteria bacterium
GCCCCTCCCTCCCTTTTGCCAAAACTATCGTCAGGTCCAGGAGCGACACGCTCCTGGCGGGTGGGGGTCTGGGGGAGGGCAGAGCCCTCTCCCAGGGTCACCTGCGCAACCCATCCCAACCGCGTCCCGTCATACCTCTGGCCAGACCGGCGCCAGGCAACCGCCTTGCCGCAATGGGGCGCAGGCGGTGGCGAGGCCGGTGGCGTCGTCGGTCACCACCAGCAGGCCGCAGAGGGTTGCTTCGCCTTCGGCCGGGGCGAGTTTTTCGGTGGGCACTCGGCGCCAGAATCGCATGCTGGCGGGGGCTTTCTGCATGCCGATGACGCTGTCGTAGTCGCCGCACATGCCGGCATCGGTCATGAAGGCGGTGCCGCCTGGCATGATGCGGTGGTCGGCGGTGGGGATGTGTGTGTGGGTGCCGATGACGAGGCTGGCCAGCCCATCGAAGCTGGTGGCCATGGCGGCTTTTTCGCTGCTGGCTTCGGCGTGGATGTCGATGATGGAGGCTTGCACGGCGCGCCCCAGCGGGTGGGCTTGGACCAGCGCCTGGACGGCGCGGAAGGGGTCGTCGAGCAGTTCCATGAACAGCCGGCCCATGGCGTTGATGACGAGTGCTTTTCGGCCATCGGCCAGGACGGCGATGAAGTGGCCGGCGCCGGGTGTGCCGGGCGGGAAGTTGGCTGGCCGGATGATGCGCGGCTCTTCCGCCAGATAGGGGATGATTTCCTTGCGGTCCCAGGCGTGGTTGCCGAGCGTGATGACATCCGTGCCGGCGGTGAAGAAGGCGCGCGCCATTTCCGGCGCCAGGCCAAATCCGTGGCTGGCGTTTTCGCCGTTCACGACCACCAGTTCGGCGCGCAGCCGGGCGCGGATATCGGGCAGATGGGTGGTCAGGGCATCACGGCCTGAACGGCCGAGGATGTCGCCTAAGAAGAGGATGCGCAAGGCTTGGGGATCCTGCCGGAGGAATATCGGAGTGAGAGGATTCGAACCTCCGGCCCCTGCGTCCCGAACACAGTGCTCTACCAGGCTGAGCTACACTCCGGCGGGCCGCTTCATACGCGCGGCGCGTCCGCGCGGCAAGAGCGCGCCGGGAGTGGACGCGCGGCTGTGTGGCATGCGTCGCCCGAACGGCACTTCCCCTGCGCCCTTGCATGCCCCATCTGAAGGGGATGTCCCTCGAAGCTGATCTGCTGCTCGACCGCCGCCGTCTCAAGCGCCGCCTGGTGTTCTGGCGGGTCTTTGCCGTGGCGGCCCTGGCCGGGCTGGCCTGGGCCTTCCTGCCCGCCGATCTGGACCCGGTGCCCGCCGCCCATGTCGCGCGGCTGGATGTGCGGGGCGCGATCACCGAGGACCGCCGCGTGCTGGAGGCGCTGGAGCGTGCGGCGCGTGACAGCCATGTGCGTGCCCTGATCGTGGCGATCGACAGCCCCGGCGGCACGGTGGCCGGCGGCGAGGCGCTGCACGCCGCGATTCGTCGTGTGGCGCAGAACAAGCCGGTGGTCGCCACCATGGGCGCGACCGCGGCCAGCGCGGGCTACATGGTCGCCTTGCCCGCGCACCGGATTTTCGCGCGTGAAGGCACGCTGACCGGCTCGATCGGCGTCATACTGCAATCCTTCGATGCGTCGGAGCTGCTGGCACGCCTGGGCGTGCGGCCAGAAACGGTGGCGTCGGGCACGCTGAAGGACCAGCCCAGCCCCTTCCGCCCGCTGACGCCCGAGGGCCGCGCCAGCCTGGAGCAGACCGTGCAGGACATGCATGGCCTGTTCGTCGGCATGGTCGCGGCGGCCCGCAACATGGAGGAGCCGGCGGTGCGCGCCATCGCCGATGGCCGCGTCATGACCGGCCGCCGCGCACAGGAGGCAGGCCTGGTGGACACGCTGGGCGGCGAGCGCGAGGCGCGCGAATGGCTGGAGGCCGAGCGCCAGGTGCCGCAGAGCCTGCCGGTCCGCACCATCGAGACGCGGCCGCTCGCCGAACGGCTGCTCGCCACCGGAACGGAAGGCATTTTGCGTGTGATGCAGGCGCAATGGTGGGGCCAGCAGGGGTTGTGGGCCACATTAGCGCGTTGACAGGCTGAGCGGTCCGGGCGAGCCTGCGCAGGAATGACGGCCGCCCCCAGACCATGACCAAAAGCGAACTCATCGCACAGCTCGCCGCCGACAACCCGCATCTACGCCAGCAGGATGTGGAGACGTTGGTCAGCGTGATCTTCGATCGCATCAGCGACACCTTGGCCGATGGCGGGCGTGTGGAACTGCGCGGCTTCGGCGCTTTCAGCGTGAAGCGCCGCGATGCCCGCACCGGCCGCAACCCCCGCACCGGCGAGGCGGTGGAGGTGCCCGGCAAGGCCGCGCCCTTCTTCAAGCCCGGCAAGGAGTTGCGCGCAATCGTCAATGGCGGTCCGCCGCAGATCATCCTGCGCCCGCGCCGCGCCTGATGCTGGCCCGACCGCGCGGCGCGCAGCGGATCATCCCCGCGCTCGACATGGCCGCTGGTACCACCGCGGCGGCATTGGCCGGGCGGCTAGCGCCCCATGCCGGGCCGATGAAGCTGGGGCTGGAATTGTTCTGCGCCGGCGGTGCGGCGGCCTTCGCGCAGGTGGCGGCGCAAGCGCCGGTCTTCCTGGACCTGAAGCTGCATGACATCCCGAACACCGTGGCCGGTGCCGTGCGCAGCTTGTTGCCGTTGCGCCCCGCGATGCTCACGCTGCACGCCGTCGGCGGCCCCGCGATGATTGCCGCCGCGCGCAATGCGGCCGAGGCCGCGGATGAACGCCCCATCATCCTGGCCGTGACCGTGCTGACCAGCATGGATGCCGGCACGCTCGCCGATACCGGCGTTTCTGGCGGGCCGGCGCAGCAGGTGCTGCGGCTGGCGCGCCTGGCGCTGGATGCCGGCGCGGATGGCCTGGTGTGCAGCCCGCTGGAAATCAGCCGTATCCGCGATGCCTTCGGCGCCGCGCCCTATCTGGTGGTGCCGGGCATCCGTCCGGCGGGGAGTGCGAGCGACGACCAGTCGCGAATCGCAACACCCGAGGATGCGGTGGCGGCGGGTGCGGATTGGCTGGTGATCGGCCGGCCGATCACGCGCGCGGCTGACCCGGTGGCGGCGCTGCGGGTGATTGGGGATGAGCTGGGGGGCTGAGGCTCATGGCCGCGTGCCATGAGCCGCATCACCGATACACGAACAACCCATCATCCAGGTCGGTGGCCGGGATTTCGTCCTTCTCCCGCCAGTAATCCTGGGTGTGCATCCATTCGCGCTTGTCGCCGCGCCTGGGCAGCAGGTGCATGCCGCGCGTGAGGTAGCCCGGGTTGAAATCCTCGGGGTCCATCCAGGGCAGGATGGGCATGTTGTGGTCTTCCTCGCGCAGCGCCACGCGCACCTCGCGCGCCCCCTTCGCGGCCATGTGGCCGAGCAGCCGGCAGACATGATCGGCCACCAGATCCGCGCGCAGCGTCCAGCTGGCGCGGAAATAGCCGAACACCCAGGCGAGGTTCGGCACGCCGGTGAACATCATGCCGCGCCAGGTCACGGTCTGTGACCAGTCGAGTGGTTCGCCATCGATGCTGAAGGCGATGTCGCCCATGATGTTCAGGTGAAAGCCGGTGGCGGCGACGACCAGATCGGCATCCAGATGCGCGCCGGATTTCAGCGCGATGCCGGTCTCGTCGAAGCGCTCGATCTCGTCGGTCACCACGCTCGCATCGCCGCTCGCGATGGCCTTGAACAGATCGGCA
>JAPLOK010000262.1 GCA_026400775.1 Alphaproteobacteria bacterium
ACTACCTCTCCTTCGTCTATCTCGACCTCGCCACCGCCACAGTGCTCTCCTTCACCAACGTCATGTTCACCACGCTGCTAGCAGGCCCGCTGCTGGGCGAACGTGTGGATGCCGCGCGCTGGGTCGGCACCGTCGCGGGCTTCGTGGGCGTGGCAATCATGCTGCGGCCAGGGGCGGAACTCTCGGCGCTGGGCGCGGCGGTCGCGCTGGCCTCGGCGCTGTGCTGGTGCGGCATCACGCTCACCTCCCGCAGCCTGACGCGCACCGAACGCACCGAGACGGTGGTGGCCTGGGTGGGGCTGGTGACCAGCCTGGTCTCGCTGCCCTTCGCCATCATGGCCTGGGTGCCGCTGGATGGCGGCACGCTCGCACTGCTGGTGGTCTTCGCGCTATTCACGCCGGGCATCATCTGGCTGCTGACCGAAGCGCTGCGCGCCGGTGAGGCCAGCGCCGTCGCGCCCTTCCAGTATCTGCGGCTGGTGGTGATCGCGGGCTTCGGCTGGCTGCTCTATGGCGAAGTGCCGGATGCCTGCGCCATCGCAGGCGCGGTGTTCATCCTGGGCGGCGCGGTCGTCATCACGGTGGCGGAGGCGCGGCGATGATCCTGCTGGAAGCACTGCCGCTGCTGCTGTTGCTGGGGCTGCTGGCCAGTGGCCGTGTCGCACCGATTCCGGCCTGCGTCATGGCGTTGGCCGGCGCGCTGCCGGCGCTGGTGATCCGCCAGGGCACGGGGCTGCCATGGTTCCTGGCGCAGGAAAGCCTGCTCGGCGCCTTCCTGGCCTTGGCGCCGGTGGCGGTGGTGGCCGGCGGGCTGATGTTCCACGCCGCCGTCTCCGGCCCGGCGCAGGATGCTCCGCGCGCCGCGACTGCGGCGCGGATCTTCGCCGTCTCCCTGCCGCTCGGCGCCTTTCTGGAGAGTGTCACCGGCTTCTCGGTGGGTGCGGTCTTCGCGCTGACGGCGTTGCGCGCCATGGGCGTGCGCGGCGCAGTGGCCATCGCATTGGCGGTACAGTCCTTGACGCTGGTGCCGTGGGGCGGGCTGGGGCCTGGCACGGCGCTGGGCGCGGTGATCGCGGGCGTGCCGGCGCAGGAGGTCGGGCGCATCGCCGCCCTGCCCAGTGCGATCTGGCTGCCGCTGATCGCGCCGCTGCAGTGGTGGTTGCAGGCGCAGGCCGGCGCGCCACCCGATGCGCGCGAGAAGGCTTGGCAGCTCGGCCTCACGCTCGCGCTGGTCGGGCTGCTGAACCTGTGCAACGCGCTGCTGCCCTTCGAGGTAGCGGGCGTGATCGCCGCGGGACTGGTGGCGGTGGTCGCGCTGTGGCGCGCCGACCCACCGCAGCAACCGCGCGCGGCGATCGCGGCAGCGGCACCCTATCTGCTGCTGGTGGCCGCGCTGCTGGGCGCGCGGCTGTGGTCGGCGCCGCCGGGCTGGAAGCCCTTCGCGGAGTATCCCGCCTTCGCGCTCACGCATGTGGCCGTGGTGCTGGCGCTGGTCGCGGGCGGGTTGCTGCTGGCGCGCGGGCGTGTTGCCGCGGGTGGCGCTGCGCTACGGCGCGCGGCGCGGCCAGCGCTGGCCATGCTGCTTTATGTGGTGCTGGGGCGGTGGCTGGCGGGCGGCGGCATCGCGGCCGACCTGGCCGACAGCCTGGCGCATGCGCTGGGCGGTGCG
Organism: Alphaproteobacteria bacterium; assembly: GCA_026400775.1. Classification (GTDB taxonomy): domain Bacteria; phylum Pseudomonadota; class Alphaproteobacteria; order Acetobacterales; family Acetobacteraceae; genus Rhodovarius. The sequence goes on from JAPLOK010000262.1 coordinate 1,670, forward strand.
GCGCCCTTTGCCATCATGCCCATGGCGATGCTCTCGGGCATCGTCACCGGCAGCAATGTGGGCAGCAATGCCGCGCTGATGCCGATCCAGCACGCGCTCGGCCAGGAGGCCGGGCTGGATGCGGTGCTGGTGGCGGCGCTGCATAATTTTGGTGGCGGCGCCGGGGCGGGCATGGGTGCCGCGGGGCTGGCCATGCTGTGTGCCTTGCTGGCCGATGGCACGCGGCCGGCGCAGGTCTGGCGGCTGCTGCTGCCCAGCATGGCGGCGGTGCTGCTGGCGGGCACGGCCATACTAATGCTTCTGCGCTGAGCTTGCGGCCGGCCGCGCAGTGGGGCACCACCACAGCATGACCGAGATCATCGAAACCGATGTCGCCATTATCGGCGCCGGCCCCGTGGGCCTCTTCGCCGTGTTCGAATGCGGCATGCTCAAGATGCGCAGCGTGCTGATCGACACGCTGGAAGCCGTAGGCGGGCAGTGCAGCGCGCTCTACCCCGAAAAGCCCATCTACGACGTGCCGGCGCATCCCAGCATTCTCGCCGGTGACCTGATCGAACGCCTGCGCGAACAGGCCGCACCCTTCAAGCCGCGCGAATTGCTGGCCCAGCGCGTGGACGCTCTGCGCGAGGCGGATGGCAGCTTCACCCTGACCACCAGCGCCGGCAACCAGGTGCGCGCCAAGGCCGTGGTGATCGCGGCCGGCGCCGGCGCCTTCGGCCCCAATCGCCCGCCGCTGGCCGGACTTGATGCATACGAAGCCTCCGGCGCCGTGCGCTACATGGTGGCGCGGCGCGAGGAATTCCGCGGCAAGCGCATTGTCATCGCGGGCGGCGGCGACAGCGCGGTGGATTGGGCGCTGTCGCTGAAGGACATCGCGGCCAAGGTGTATGTCGTGCATCGCCGCCCGAAATTCCGCGCCGCCCCCGAGACCACGGATCAGCTGGAAGCCGCCGCCGCGCGCGGCGAGGTGGAGATGGTCATCCCCTACCAGCTGCACGGCCTGCAAGGCGAAGGCGGCAAGCTTTCCGCCGTCACGGTCGCCACGCTGAAGGGCGAGGAGCGGCACCTGGAAGCCGACCATCTGCTGGCGTTTTTCGGCCTGGCGATGGAGCTCGGCCCGATCGCCGAATGGGGCCTGGGCCTGGAGAAGACGCATATCACCGTCACGCCGGCTACCTGCGAAACCACCATGCCCGGCGTCTATGCCATCGGCGATATCGCAACCTATCCGGGCAAGCTGAAGCTGATCCTGCAAGGCTTCTCCGAAGCCGCGATGGCAGCCCATGCCATGCATGGCCGCGTCTTCCCCGGCCAGGCGCTGCATTTCGAATACAGCACCAGCAAGGGCGTCAGCGCGGCCTGATCAGCCGAACAGCGCGGTCAGCTGCGGCGCGTTCATCTGGTCAACCTGGCTGCGGCTGAAAGCCGCAATCTGCCGTGCGCGCATGGCCGCCAGCTGCGCCGTGCCGATGGCCGCGATCTGCGTCGCATCCATGGGCGCAAGCGCCGCGCTGCGCAGACCGGCGAAGGCTCCGGGTGTCAGGGCGACGATATCGGCGGTCTCCAGCGCGGGGGTCTGGGCGGCGGTCAGGCCCGCCGTCTCGTCGGCCGTCAGCGCGGCGATCTGCGCGCTGGAGAGCGCGTTGATCTGCTGCGTCGACAGCTGCGCCATCTGTGCGGAGCCCAGGCCCTGCAACTGGCTCGCGGTCATGGCACCGATCTGTGTGGGCTCCAGCGCCAGGAACTGCATCGAGGACAGTCCCGCAACCTGTTCCGGCGTCAGGCGCTGGACGCCCATCGCGCGCGTGACGGAAAAGGACAGGCCGCCGATCTGCGCCGGCGTCAGCGCCGCCAGTGTCTCGTCGGTGGGTGTGCCCCATTGCGCCGCGCCAAGGGCGCCAAGCTGCGCGGGCGTCAGCGCCGATAGCCGGCTGCCCAGCAGCGTGGCATCCGGCAGGGCAGTCATCGCCGTGGACGGAATGGCGCGCAGCTGCGCGTCGCTCAGCGCGCCGAACTGCGCGGCGCCGAGCTGCGACAATTGCGCAGCACTCATGCCGCCGATAGGCGTGGCGCCCAGCAGCGCGATGCGCGTGCCAAGCGCCACCACATCCAGCCCCGGCAAGCCCGCGCGCGTGATGGCCTGCAGCTGCGCATCGCCCAGCGCCGCCGGTCGCAACGCCGCCACCTGGGTGCTGTCCAGCGTGACGATCTGCGAAGGCAGGATCGCGGCCTGACGTGGGTTGTCCAGCGCGGCCAGCGTCTCGGGCGCCAGGCCCGCGGCGGCGATCGCGGCCAGCCGTTCGGGCGGCATCGCCACCACACTCGCGGCGGGCAGCGCCGCCACCTGCGCCGTGCCCAATGCGCCCAGCTGCGCGATGGAAAGTGCCGCGATATCGATGCGCGCAATGGCCGTCGGCTGCATGCCGCGCACGGCAGTCGTCGACAGCGCGCCAAGCTGCGTCATGGTCAGCCCCGCCGCGGCATCGGGCGTCAGCGCACCGCCCTGCGCCGAGGTCATGCCGCCGAGCTGCGTCGCACCCAGCGCGGCCAGCTGCGCCGTGTTCAACGCCGTGACATTGGCCGCCGGCAGCTGGGCGAATTGCGCCGCGGTGAAGGTGGCCAAGCGCGCGGCGGGCAGCGCGCTGGTCGCAGCCGGGGACAGCGCATTGAAGGCACGCGGCGCGATGGCGGCGAATTGCGCGGCGGAGAAGACATCGATCGACGGCACCGCCGCGAGCTGCGCGCCTGACAGCGCCGCCACGCTGCGCGGATCCATGCCCGCGACCGGCGCGACCGCGATCTGCGCGGGTGTCAGCACCGACAACTGGCCAGGCGCCAGGGCCGCCAGGCGGGCCGGGGTCAGTGCAGCCCAGGTGGCGGGCGGCACGCCGCTGATCGCACTGCGCGGCAGCGCCGCGAATTGCTGGGGCGTCATGCCCTCCAGCGCGGAGGCCGAGAGGCTGGCCAATTGGGTGGCGCGCACGCCTGCCAGCTGCGCCGGCGATAGCGCAGCCAGCTGTGTCGCGTTCAAACTGCCCAGCGCCAGCCCCGACATGGCCGATGGTGGAATGGCCGCGAGCTGGGCGGGCTGCATCACCGCCACCGGCAGCGCCGGCAGCTGGGCCGTGCCCAGCGCCGACACCTGCAAGGGCGTCAGCGCGGCGAAGTGGTTGGCGGGCAGGGCGGTCAGCTGCGCGGGTGTCAGGGCTGAAAGGCTCGGCCGCGGCAATGCGGCGAACTGCGCCTCCGACAGGCCCCCCAGGGCCGCGGGCGGCAGGGCGGCCAGCACGCGCGGTCGCAATGCCGCCACCTGCTGCGGCGAGAGGGCCGCGCGTTGTTGCGGCGTCATGGCAGCCAGATCCTCCGCGGCCAGGCCGGAGATGGCGGCGGGCGACAGGGCAGCCAGTTGTGCCTCGTCCAGCGAGGCCGCACTGGCCACGCCAAGGGCGGCCAGCTGGTTGGCGTTCAGCACACCCACCTGGTCGGGCCGCAGTGCATCCAGCTGCTGCGGCTGCAAGGCGGCCATCTGCAAGCCGCTGAGTGCCGCCAAGGCGCTCTGCGTCACGCCGGCCAATTGGCCGCCAGGCAGGGCTGCCAGCGCCACGGGCAGCACCGCGCCCAGCTGCGACCGCCCCAGGGCGCCCACCTGCGCCGCCGAGAGCGCGGCCACCGCCTCGGGGCGCAGGGCGGCCATGGCCTGGGCGGAGAAGGCGGCGAGCTGCGCCGTGCCCAGCACCGCGGCCTGGCTGCCATCCAGCGCCGAGAGCCGTGCCGGCGGCACCGCCGCCCATTGCGACGGGCGGATGGCGGCGATCTGCGCCGTGCCCATCGCATCCAGCTGCGGCGCGGAGACTGCCGCCATGACGCGCGGCGGAATGGCGCCGATATGCGCGGCCGGCAGCGCCGCGGCCTGCGCGGTGGTGAGGGCTGCAATGTCGCGGGCGGTCAGCGACGCCATCGCGGCATTGGACAAGGCCGCGATCTGCGCGGTGGTGAGAACGGACACGACCGGCGCAGCCGCGCCGCTGGTGGGGCCGATCTGCATCTCCCGCGCGCAGCAAGAGCCATGCCAGGGTGGATCGCGCTGTTGCGGGCTCCAGCCGTGTGATTCCCTGCCGCGCCATCGCGCCTTAGGCAGCAAATGCCTGCCATGGGCATGCCTTGCTTCCGCCAGGTTTTGGCGTCACTGGCGGGCCATGCACTGGCGCAATGTGATCTCTGGCGGCATGGCGGCCCTGGGCGGGGCTGTGCTGGTGCTGTGGGTGTTCGGTGCGCATATCCTGCCGCCCTGGAACACCGGCTGGATGCTCTCGGGACAGATCGGGCCGGACCCGGTGCAATACTGGCTGGGCTTCACCTTCTTCAAGCAATCACCCTGGATGTGGCCGCCGGGGCTGAACCCGCGCTGGGGGATCGAGGTCTCGTCCTCGATCTTCTACGCCGATTCCATCCCGCTGCTGGCCTTCTTCTTCAAAGCGCTGGACCCGGTGCTGCGCGTGGACCAATACTGGGGCCTGTGGCTGACCGGCTGTGGCGCGCTGCAAGGCTGGATGGCCTGGCGCATCATCGGGCTGGCGACAACCTCGCCCGTGGCGCGCGTGCTGGGCGCGCTGCTGCTGGTGATGCAGCCGGTGTTGCTGAACCGAATGGGCGGGCATTTCGCCCTGGGCGGACAATTCCTGATCCTGATCGCGCTGTGGTTGTGCCTGAAGCGGGCCGATGGCTGGCGGCGCGGCGTAGCCTGGGGCGTGCTGGTGTTGGCGGCATCGCTGATCCATTCCTACCTCCTGCCCATGGTCGCCGGCCTCTGGGCCGCGGATTTTCTGGCGCGGGTGGCGGATCCGGCGCGGCACCAGCGCGGCCTGGCGCTGGAGGCGCCGCTGGTGCCGGGCGCTGGAATCTTCGGCCTGTACCTGGCCGGTTTCTTCGCCTTGCGTGGCGGTTTCGGCGGCACCTGGGGCGGCTATGGCCATATGCAGCTGGACCTGCTGGCGCCGTTTTCCGCCGGTGTCTGGAGCCGCTTCCTGCCCGCAATTCCGGAACCCGACCATCTGGAAATCGGGCATTCCACACCCGGCCTGGGCGGGCTGCTGCTGATCGGCCTTGGCGTGTGGGCGGCATGGCCGCGTGCCCGCGCGATCGGGCGGGCGCATTGGCCGCTCATCCTGGCCTGCTTCGGCATGTGGGTGCTGGCGGTGACGCATCGCGTCTCGATCGCTGGCCATGTGCTGGAACTGTTCACCCTGCCCGCACAGGTGGATGCGCTGGCCGATGCGCTGCGCGCTTCCGAGCGTTTCTTCTGGCCCGCCTTGTACGCCGCCCTGCTGGGCGCGGTGCTGGCGCTGCTGCGGCGTGTGGGGCCCGCGCGCGCGAGCGCCGTTCTGGGCGTGCTGCTGCTGGTGCAATTCGCCGATCTGCAGCCGGGCTTCGCGCGGCTGGCGCGCTACTTCGCGCCACCGGCTTCGGTGGTGCCGCTGCGTCTGCATGACCCGTTCTGGCTGGAGGCGACCACGCGCTATGACCGCATCCGCCTGGTGCCCACCGGTATGCAAGCCGCCTGGTGGGAGGAAGTGGCCGTGCTGGCCGCGACCCGCGGCGTAGAGACGGATGCGGTATATCTCGCGCGCATCGACCCCGCGCGTGTCGCCGCCGTGAACAGCGACATGGCGCGCCGCCTGGGCAGCAGCGATTGGGAGCCGCGCACGTTGTATGTGCTGGGCGATGAAGGAGCGATTGCGCTGGCGCGGGCCAGCCATGACCCGGCGCGCGATCTGATCGCGGAATTCAACCTGGTCTGGGTGCTGGCGCCGGGCTGGTTCAGCGGCCCTGGAAACGCGGCGCCCGCTTCTCGTTGAAGGCGGCCACACCTTCTCGCCGGTCCTCGGTCGGCACCAGGCGGTTATAGGCCTCGACCTCCAGCCGCAGGGCGGAATGCAGGTCGGTCTCGGCGCCGAAGCGGATGGATGTCTTGGCCTGGCGGATCGCCAGCGGCGCATTGGCGGCGATACGCGCGGCGGTGGCCAGCGCTGCTGGCAGCAATTCGGCGGCGGGCAGCACGCGGTTCACCACGCCCCATTCCAGCGCCTCGGCCGCGGAAAACGGCAGGCCGGTGAAGATGATCTCCTTGGCGCGCCGCGACCCCGCCGCGCGCGGCAGGTTCTGCGTGCCGCCCGCGCCGGGCATGATGCCCAGTGTCACTTCCGTCAGCGCGAAGCGCGCGCTCTCGGCAGCATAGGCGAAGTCACAGGCGAGTGCCATTTCGCAGCCACCGCCGAAGGCTGCGCCATTCACCGCCGCGATGATGGGCAAGGGACAGTCCATCAAAGCCCAGTATGCGCGTTCGAACACCTCATGCTGCGCCTGCCATTGCGCATCGGTCATGCCGTTGCGCTCCTTCAGGTCGCCGCCGGCGCAGAAGGCGCGCTCGCCCGCGCCGGTCAGCACGATGGCGCGCGTGCCCTCCGGCACATGCTGGAAGAAGGCCAGCAGGTCGCGGCCCATCTGCGTGTTCAGCGCGTTGGACGCTGCCGGGCGGTTCAGCCGCAGCAGCAGCACATGCGGCGCGGCAGTCTCGACCGCGAGGGTCTCGAACATCACCCCGCGCTCAAATTCGCGCGGCGGACGACATTCTCGTACACCGCGCGCTGGTCGCGCAGAAACGCGTTCATCGCGGCCGCGCCCATCGGCTGCATCTGCAACCCGGCGCTGGTGAAGCGCTCGCGCGTCGTGGGTTCGGCCAGCCATTCCAGCGATGCGGCGGAAAGGCGTTCAATGATCGCGGGCGGTGTCGCGGCCGGCGCCATCAGGCCGATCCAGGCGCCGATGTCGAATTCCGGCGCGTTCAGGCTGCGCGCGATGGGTGCCACGCCCTCGGCCAGCGGCGTGTCCTGGCGGAGTGACACACCATAGGCTCGCAGCCGGCCGGCGCGCACATGCGGCATGGTTGTGGCTGCCGTTTCCATCGTGAAGTCCACCTGGCTGCCCAGGATCGCGGTCAGCGCCGGCGCACTGCCCTGGAACGGCACATGCACCGCCTGCACCCCCGCCACGGAATTGAAGAATTCCGTGATCAGATGCGCGGTGGCGCCGGTGCCGGAGGAGGCGAAGGTGAAGCGCCCCGGCTGCGCGCGCAGGCGGGCCACGAATTCCATGATGCTCTGCGCCGGGAAGCTGGGGTGCGAGACCAGCACGAAGGGTGCCATGCCGCCGAGCGCCACGCCGGTCAGGTCGCGCTCCACGTCATAGGGCATGCGCTGCACCAGCGGGTTGATCGAGATCGGGCCGGAGGACGCACCGAGCAGCGTGAAGCCGTCCGGCGCCGCCTTGGCCACCGCATCCGTGCCGATGGAACCGCCCGCGCCGGCGCGGTTCTCGATCACGAAATTCGTGCCAATGCGCGGGCCCAGACCATCCGCGAACAGGCGCGCCACGATGTCTGTCGCCTGGCCGGGCGTCCAAGGCACGACGATGCGCACGGGCCGCCCACCGGGCCAGGCCTGTGCCTGGGCGATGGCGGGTGCGGCCAGAAATGCGGCGAGGGTCCTGCGATGCATGCGCCTCACTCCGCCCGGATGTTCGCGCGGCGCACCACGTCGGTGAACATCGTGCGCTGTGACGCCAGATAGGCGGCGAACTCGGCCGGACCGCGCACATCCATCGCAAGGCCGACGGTGGCGAAGCGCTCACGCGCTTCCGGCGTGGCGAGCCAGGCCATGGATTCGCGGGCCAGCCTTTCCTGGATGGCGGCCGGCGTGCTGGCCGGCGCCATCAGCCCGATCCAGGCACCCATGTGGAAGCCCGGATTGTTGAAGAAGGCCGAGAAGGTCGGCAGGTCATTGGTGATGGCACCCGCATCGCGCAGCGACACGCCATAGCCCCGCAGGCGGCCGGCGCGCACATGCGGCATGGTCGCGGCCGCGGTTTCCAGCGTGTAGTCCACCTGGCCGCCCAGGATGGCGGTGATGGCCGGCGTGCTGCCCTGGAAGGGCACGTGCACGGCCTCGATGCCGGCGGTGAAATTGAAGAACTCGTTGACCAGATGCGCAGTGGCGCCGGTGCCGGAGGAGGCGAAGGTGTGCCGCCCGGGTGCCGCGCGCACGCGGGCGATGAATTCAGGCAGGTTCTGCGCCGGGAAATTCGGATGCGTCACCAGCACATAGGGCGAGGTGCCGCCCAG
>JAPLOK010000481.1 GCA_026400775.1 Alphaproteobacteria bacterium
CCCTGCCCGCCGCGTTGGCGGAACGGATGGGTGCCAGCTTGGATACGGCTCTTAAGATTTGGTTATTCGGCGCGATTTTTCTTGCCGGCGTGGGTTTGCTGGGCCGAGGCTTCTGAAACGCCCGCAAAGACGGGCTTTGGAAGGCCCGCCCCATGCAACGCACCATCGATGATGATGTGCTGTCCAGCGTCGCTGATCTGTCTATCCGCCGCGCCTGCGGTTTTGCGCTGCTGGGCATCGGGATGGTGATGTTCAGCCTCTCCTATGACCTGGCGCTGTCGCTGCACATGGGCGCCGAGTTGCTGGCCTTGCTGACGCTGGGCCTGGTCTTCGCCGGCTGGAAGGCGCCCAGGCGCGACCTCCGTGATACCGAGGCCTGGATCGAACTGGTCGCCAGCGGCCGCGCGCATGGCGTCAGCCGCAAGGAAGTCAGCCCGCGCCTCGGTGCCAAGCTGCGCGAGCGGCTGTTCTGGCATGCCGAGCGGGTCGGCGCCGCGACCATGATGGTCGGCGCTCTCTGGCTGCTGGTCAGTCTGGCGCGGTGATGCGCGCGGCGGCGCGACCCAAGCCTGGCCAGGACGCCGCCCAGCCACCGGCAAGGGCGGGCGCGCCGCGCCCATCCAGCACCGCCATCAGCACCGCGCCGGCGGGCAGCCCGCCCATCTCCCGCGCGGCCTGAGCGGCGCGCAGCAACAGCGCCTCGGCCGCGGCGGGTTTTGCACGCGCACGGGCCTCGCCAGCCAGCAGCGCGCAGGCGGCCGGCAACGGCGCCACCTTGCCTTTGCCCAGAACAACATGGCCAAGCCTGGCCAGGTCGGCGGTCGCCTCGGCCGGGGTTGCCGCGTCATCGCGCCAGCGCGTGCTGCTGATGTCCAGCGCCGGGTGAAGCCGCGCGAAGACGGGCGGGCCATCGGCCAGTTCCTGCGCCAGAACGCCCACCAATGCGGGGGCGACCTGTGCGTGACGCAGCATGGCGGCGGATAGCGCCATGCCCGTGGTCATGAAGCGCGATTCCAGCATCGGCCCGACCAGCCCGGTTTCGGTCATGCGCAGGCCACAGGGCAGGGCGCCCAGGGCCTCCAACACGGCCGCCGCGATGTCCTCAGCGGCGGCCATGTCGGCGATGGGCGTGGGAGTGACGGGGTTGCCGCTCTCCCAGGCTTCGACCAGCGCGGCCGCGATGGGGTTGCTCATCGCAGCGGCGGCAGGTCGCCGATCGTCTCTTCCTGGAAGCCGCCTTCGGGTGGCGCCTCGATCGACATCGATGGCGGGCCAGACTGGCCGCCATACAGCGTCTCCGGCAGCCAGGTGACCATGCCTGGGAAGATATAGACCAGGATCATCGTCAGGATGACGATGTAGATGAAGGGCATGCAGCCCTTGAAGATGTCCTCGATCTTGACGTGCTTGGGTGCGACGCCCTTCAGGTAGAAGGCGGCCATGGCCACGGGTGGCGATAGGAAGCTTGTTTGCAGGTTCAGCGCGATCAGGATGCCGAAGAACAGCGGGTCGACGCCAAAATCATCCAGCAGTGGCAGGAAGATGGGCACGAAGATCACGATGATCTCGGTCCATTCCAGCGGCCAGCCCAGGATAAAGATGATGGCCTGCGCCAACAGCATGAAGGTGAAGGTGTTCAGCGGCAGGGATTTGACGAATTCCTCCACCACCGTCTGCCCGCCGAGATAGCCGAACACCGAGGAGAAGATGTAGCTGCCCACAAACAGCCAGCAGACCATGGCGCTGGTGCGCGCCGTCAGGAACACGGATTCCTTCAGCTTCTGGAAGGTGAAGGAACGGTAGACCACCGCCAGGATGATGGAGCCGAGTGAACCCATGGCCGCGGCTTCCGACGGCGTGGCAAGACCCATCAGGATGGCGCCCAGCACCATCGCGATCAGCAGCGCCAGCGGGAAGAAGCTGGTCAACAGGTTCAGCAGGATGATGCCGAAGGGGATGTTCACCTGGTCAGGTGGCAGGCGGGGCGCGACCTCGGGCTTCAGGATCGCAATGCCGATCGCGTAGACGATATACATGCCCGCCAGGAAAATGCCAGGAATGAAGGCTGCAGCGTAGAGCTGCACCACCGAGACGCCAGCAGTGGCGCCAAACAGGATCAGCATGATCGAGGGCGGGATGAGAATGCCCAGGCACCCCCCCGCGCAGACCACGCCGGCGGCGAGCTTCACGTCATAGCCCGCGCGCAGCATGGCCGGGAACGCCAGCAGTCCCATCAGCGTGACGACGGCGCCCACGATGCCCGTGGCGGTGGCGAACAACGCGCAAGTGGCCAGCGTGGCAACCGCCAGCGAGCCCGGGATATTGCCCGACGCCATCTGTAGCGAACGGAACAGCCGGTCCAGGATGTTCGCGCGCTCGATGATGTAGCCCATCAGCACGAAGAGCGGCACGGAGAGCAGCACATCCGAGCTCATCACCGCATAGGTGCGCTGGATCAGCAGGTCAAACACGCGGTCGCCCATGCCGAGGTAACCGAAGAATAACCCCATCGCCATCAGCGTAAAGGCAATGGGGAAGCCCAGCAGGATGAAGAACAGGAACAGGAGAAGCTGGGTGAGGCCCAGCGCTGCGTCGGTCATGGGCGGTCTCTCAGCGCGGCTTGGCGGTCAGCGCGGCATCGCCCTTTTCGGCGAGTTCGCGGGCCAGTTGCTCGGGGTCTTTCTCGGCGGCCTGCGCCAGGATCAGCTGTTCCAGCTCCTGCACATCGGACAGGCGCTGCGGCCAATCTCCTTCGCGGATGCAGCGCACGCAGCGCACGGTTTCCACCAGGCCCTGCAACAGCATGATGAAGCCAACGACCGGGATGATGCCCTTGAACGGCCAGATGATGGGGCCGGAGGGGCTGAACATGCTGCGTTCATTCTGGATGTAGCTGAGTTCGAAGAAGTGGAACCCGGCCACCATGAAGGCGAAGATCGCTGGGAAGAAGAACAGGATGTAGAGCACCAGATCCAGGCTGGCCTGCTGGCGCGCCGACATCATGCGGTACAGGAAATCCCCACGCACATGCCCGTTGCGGCTCAAGGCGTATGCACCTGCGAACATGAACAAGGTGCCGTAGAGCATGTACTGGACGTCGTAACCCCAGTTGGTCGGCGCGCTGAAGAAGCGCCGCGCGAAGACCTCATAGACGATGGCTGCGGTCAGCAGCAGAATCGTCCATGAAAAAATCTGTCCGATCAACGTCGAGAAACGGTCCACCGCCAGCAGCGTGCGCTGCACGAAAACGGCCTGCGAGAACGCGATGCCGACAATAATGGCAGCCACCACAAGTCCGGCAAGACCGCCGACGAACAGGCTGTCCGACATGGTTTCTGCCCCCCCAAATCAACAAATCGGCCCGGTGGCCATGCCACCGGGCCTCGTGTCACGCAAGTTTCAATGCGGCAATCAGCGGCGCGCGAAGAAGTGGTTGAAGCTGCGCACGGCCGAAACCTCATAGCGCAGGAAGAAGTTGCCGACGCGCGAGCACCAGGCGCGCTGGCTGTCCGTGACCTTCTTGAAGAAGGCGCCGGTGGCGGGGCTGGTGGTGTCGGCTTCCTGGCGCGCGATCACGCGGTCCCAGGCGGCGAGCTGCGCGTCCAGGATGGCGGTCGGCGTGGTGCGGACATTGACCTGCTGCTGCTGCTGCATGGCCAGAAGGTCCGCGGAGTAGCGGTCCTGCAGCTTCCACGACATGTCCGACGAAGCGGCTTCCGCGGCGTGGCGGATGACCGCCTGGTGCTCGGCGGGCAGGGCCTCGAAGCGCTGACGGTTGAACAGCACCTCGAAGCTTTCCACGGCCTGATGGTAGGACTGGATGTAGTAGTTCTTCGCCACATCCGGGAAGCCCAGCACGCGGTCCGAGGAGGGGTTGTTGAACTCCGCCGCGTCGATCACGCCGCGCTCCAGCGCCGGCACGATTTCGCCGCCGGGCAGCGCCACGACGGCCGCGCCCATTTCCTGGAACAGGTCGGTCGCCAGGCCCACGGTGCGATAGCGCAGGCCGCGGATCTGCTCGGCGCGCTCGATCGGGTTGCGGAACCAGCCCAGCGGCTGGGTTGGCATTGGGCCGGTCTGGAAGCCCACCGCGTTCATGCGCAGGATGTCGTGCATCAGCTCGCGGTACAGGGCCTGGCCCCCACCATAATAAAACCAGCCCAGGAACTGATGCGCATTGCCGAACCAGGGCGGCGTGGTGCCGAACAGGCTGAAGGCGCGGTTGCGGCCGAACCAATAGGCGGAGACGCCATGGCCACCATCCAAGGTGCCGCTATGCACGGCATCAAGCAACTGGAAGGCGCCGACCACGGCGCCGGCGGCCAGCAGTTCCAGGCGCAAGCGCCCGCCGGCCATGGCATTGACGCGGTTTACATAATCCTGCGCGAATTCATGGAAAATGTCGCGCTGCGGCCAGGTGGACTGGAAGCGCATGGTGACGGTCTGCGCGCGGCTGACCTGCGGCGTGGCCAGGATGGCGGTCGCGGTCGCGGCGGCAGCGCCAGCCTTCAGGAAGCCGCGACGGGCGGCGGTTTTGTCGGTCATTGATTCCTCCCATGGCGGCATACACGCAGCCGTGTGCGCGGCTAGATAGCATGGGCGAGCCATCACGCAATGCTATTGTCACGCTTGACGGCGGAATGGTCCCGGTCTTTTTATTGGCGCAATGTCCGCCCCCCACGAGGCACCGCTGGCTCTCGAAGAAGCACTTGCCCTGTTGCCGCCGGGGATGGTGCCGGGTTCCTATCCGTTGGAATCCTCGGCCGGGCACTTGCTTCGGCGCGCGGTGCAGCGCCACCAGGTGCTGTTCCAGGACCACGCGACGGGGCTCGGGCTGACGGCACCGCAATTCGCCGCATTGACCCGCCTTGCGGAACTGCGCCGGGCCACGCAGAACCGGCTGGGTCGTTCAGTGGCCATGGACCCCGCGACCATCCAGGGCGTGATGAAGCGGCTGATGCTGCGCGGCCTTGTGCGCACAGAAAAGGACCCGCTGGACCGTCGCACACTGGTGCTGGTCATCACGCCCGAGGGCGATGGAGCCGTGCGGACCGCGCGCGCCGCCGGCATTGCCGCCAATGGCGCCCTGATGCGCGACCTCAATGAGACCGAACGGGCGCAGCTGCTCGCGCTGCTGCGCCGCCTGACCGGGTAGCCTTAGAGTCCAAACCCAATCAGGTTCGTGTCCGATGGCTGAGGGCCGCATGGTAGCCCGCCAGGAAGGGCGCGCCGCCGATGCGTGTAGCCTCGGCAAGCGGCCTGACGCCGCGGATGCCCCGCGGGACCGGCCAGCGGGCCGATGCTGCCTGGGTTTGGGCCCTAGAGCATGCTGTCTTTTGATAGAATCGGGATTCCGGCGCGGCTGAGTTTCTGATTCAAGCTTCCTGCTGGACAGGAGGCCAGCGGGGATGCGGCCATACTCAGACGATGTGCGAGAGCGGGCGTTGGCGCGCGCTGATGCCGGCGAGACGATCCGTGAGATCGCTGCGGCCCTGTCGATC
>JAPLOK010000227.1 GCA_026400775.1 Alphaproteobacteria bacterium
CGCCGAGATGTTCCGCTTCATCATGGGCCGCGACGCAACCCGCCTGGACCTCCCGCCCGAGGCCGCGCCCATCCTGAACGGCCAGATCACCGGCCGCGAACAGGGCGCGCAGACCAACCGCCCCGTCGCCGGCGCGCGCGTCGCCATCTACCGCGTGGACGACAATGGCCAACGCATGGGCGAATCGCTGCGCATCACCGAAACCGCCGCCGATGGCGCCTGGGGCCCCATCACCATCCGCCCCGATTGGCGCCTGGAATGGGAAGTCGCCGCCCCTGGCCATCCCATCCTGCACCTGTTCAGCGGCCCCTTCCCCCGCAGCACCGACGTGCTGCACATCCGCCCCCCCACCCCCGTGACGGAGGCCGAACGCCAGGCCGGCAGCGCCCTGCGCTTCGGCCGCCCGCGCGGCTATTTCGGCATCCCGCGGGATTTCGTGGTGCTGGACGGCCAGCGCGCCCCGAACCTGCGCGAAGGCGTGGCCGCCGCCGGCGTCATCGCCCTGCCTTTGCCCGCCGCCCGCGCCGGCAGCCCGGTGCTGGGCGTGTTCAACGAGGAACGCATCATCGGCCGCGCCACCCCGCTGGCCGAGAACCGCGTCACTGTGCTGGAGCTGGTGCACTGACCACCTGGTTTGTGTTCGACGTCGGCGGCGTCCTGGTGGACGAAACCCGCATGTGGCAGGGCTGGGCCGAGGCGCTGTCCCTGCCCTTCGATACCCTCTGGGCCGCCCTGCGTGAGGATATCGCGCAAGGCATCTCCCACCGCCACACCATCCAGCGGCTCTCCCCCGGCGTGGATGCCATGGCCCTGCGCCGCGCCCGCCTGGCCGGCGATGCGCCGATCGAGGCTGATCTCTACCCCGATGTGCGCCCCGCCTTCGCCGCCCTGCGCGCGCGCGGCATCCGCATCGGCATCGCCGGCAACCAGCCGCTGGAGGCAGCACCCGCGCTGGAGGCGCTGGAGCTGGGCGCGGAGTTCATCGCCACCTCGGCCGGCTGGGGGGTGCAGAAACCAGCGCCGGATTTCTTCACCCGCGTTGCCGAGGCCTGCGCCGCCCCGCCCGAGGTCATCACCTATGTCGGTGACCGTGTGGATAATGACGTGCTGCCCGCGCTGGCGGCCGGCATGCGCCCGGCCTTCATCCCGCGCGGGCTTTGGGCTGGCATCGGGCAATCTCCAATACCAGGCATCGGATCCCTGACGGATTTGCTGGGGTAACCGTTTCGTACCCGTTTTTGTGCAGTGCAATCAGACATTTCCAGACATTCGTTGCGTTGACCGACCCCGGCCGCGCGCCCTAATTGCGCCTTAGAGGCAGAATAATTCGCCCGTGACTCATCGTCAGAACGGCCATTCCCTCGCCAGGAGTAGATAGAGATGTCAAAACCCGCCCTCGCCGGAACCGGTGTTGAGACCGCAGCCCCGGTCCATGCCAACCTGACCGCCGCGGGCCTGACGGAACACGCGATCCGCCGTGGCGAGGGCCGGCTTTCGGCCGACGGCGCCTTCATCGCCATCACCGGCCAGCACACCGGCCGTTCGGTGCAAGACAAGTTCGTGGTCGATGACGCGGCCGTCACCAACGAAATCTGGTGGGGCAAGATCAACCAAAAAATGGCGCCGGAGCAGTTTGCGGGCTATGTGGGCCGCGTGCGCGAATGGCTGGGCAAGCGCGATGTGCTGTTCACCCAGGACCTCTATGCCGGCGCCGACCCCGCGCATCGCATCAAGGTGCGCCTGGTGACTACCAATGCCTGGCACGCGATGTTCGCGCGCAACATGTTCATCCGCCCCGCGCGCGAGGAACTGGCCGGCTTCACGCCCGACTTCACCATCCTGCACGCCCCGGAATATGAGGCGAACCCCGAGACGGATGGCTGCCGCACCACCACCTGCATCGCGCTGTCCTTCGCCGCCCGCACCATCTGCATCGCCGGCACCAGCTATGCCGGTGAGATCAAGAAATCCATCTTCACCGTGATGAACTGGCTGCTGCCGGCCAAGGGCCTGCTGCCCATGCATTGCAGCGCCAATGTGGGTGCGGCCGGCGATGTCGCGCTGTTCTTCGGCCTGTCCGGCACCGGCAAGACCACGCTGTCCTCCGACCCTGAGCGCGCGCTGATCGGCGATGACGAGCATGGCTGGTCCGACAAGGGCGTCTTCAACTTCGAAGGCGGCTGCTACGCCAAGGTCATCAAGCTGTCGCGCGAGGCCGAACCGCAGATCTGGGACGCTTCGCACCGCTTCGGCGCCGTGCTGGAAAATGTGGTGGCCGATGAATTCGGCGCGCTCGACCTGGACGACAATCGCTACACGGAGAACACCCGCAGCTGCTACCCGGTGGAGTTCATCCCCGGCGTGCATCCGGGCGGCGTCGCGGGCCTGCCGAAGAATGTGGTGATGCTGACGGCGGATGCCTTCGGCGTGCTGCCGCCGATCGCGAAACTGACGCCGGCGCAGGCCATGTACCACTACATGTCCGGCTACACCGCGCGCGTGGCGGGCACCGAAAAGGGCCTGGGCCGCGAGCCGCAGGCGACCTTCTCCACCTGCTTCGGCGCGCCCTTCCTGCCGCGCCACCCGGAGGTGTACGGGCGCATGTTGAGCGAGCTGGTGCAGAAGCACGGCGCTGATTGCTGGCTGGTGAACACCGGCTGGACCGGCGGCGCCTATGGCACCGGGTCGCGCATGTCGATCAAGCACACGCGGGCGCTGCTGCGCGCGGCGCTGGATGGCTCACTGGCGAAGGTGGAATTCACCTGCGACCCGTTCTTCGGGCTGATGGTGCCCAAGGCCGTGCCCGGCATCCCCGATGGCGTGCTGAACCCGCGTGACGCCTGGGCCGACAAGGACGCCTATGACCGCACGGCGCGCAACCTCGTCGGCATGTTCGAAAAGAACTTCGAGACCTTCGCGGGCGCGGTGGATGAGAGCGTGAAGGCGGCGGCGATCCGCGCCGCGGCGTAACATGCCCGACGGCAGCGCCCATCGCCCCCGCCCGCAGGCGCTGAATGTGCTGGGCGGGCAGCTTGAGCTGTGTTCGCTCGCGCCGCTCACCGGTTGGTATCGCGATGGCTGCTGCCACACGGATGAACGCGACCATGGCTCGCACACGGTCTGCGCCGTGGTCACGGCGGAGTTCCTGGCCTTCTCGCGTGAGCGAGGCAATGACCTGTCGACGCCGCGCCCGGATTACGCCTTCCCTGGGCTGAAGCCCGGTGATTCCTGGTGCCTCTGCGCCATGCGCTGGGAGGAGGCGCGCCAGGCCGGCTGCGCGCCGCTGGTGCGGCTGACGGCGACGCACCAGGCGGCGCTGCGCTATTGCCAATTGCTGGACCTGCAGGCTCACGCGGCCTGATCGCATAAGGTCGGCGCGCGATCGATCCGCCGAAAAATCTATCCGCGCACCTGCGCGCGCAGCACATGCTTCTGGATCTTGCCCGTGCTGGTCTTGGGCAGTTCCTGGAACAGCACGCGCTTGGGCACCTTGAAGCCGGCCAGGCTATGCCGGCAATGCGCGATCAGATCCTCCGCGCTGGCCACCGCACCGGGCTTCAGTTCCACAAACGCGCAGGGCACCTCGCCCCATTTCTCATCGGGTGCCGCCACCACGGCAGCCAGCGCCACGGCAGGGTGCTTGAACAGCGCATCCTCCACCTCGATCGAGGAGATGTTCTCGCCCCCCGAAATGATGATGTCCTTGCTGCGATCCTTCAGCTGGATGGTGCCGTCCGGATAGGTCACCGCCAGGTCACCGGTGTGGAACCAGCCGCCAGCGAAGGCGCCCTCAGTGGCGGCATCGTCCTTCAGATAGCCCTTCATCACGACATTGCCGCGCATCATCACCTCGCCCATCGTCTCGCCATCGGCGGGCACGGGGCGCATCGTCTCGGGGTCCATCACGGCCAGGCTCTCCAGCGCGTGGTAGCGCACGCCCTGCCGCGCCATGCGCGCCGCACGATCAGGCGCCGGCAGCCGGTCCCATTCGGCGCGCCATTCATTCACCACCGAGGGGCCGTAGCATTCCGTCAGCCCATAGACATGCACCACCTGGAAGCCCGCCGCCGTCATCGCGCCCAGCACGGCCTCGGGCGGCGGCGCGCCGGCCACCACGAAGCGCACCGGCCGCGCCAGGTGCTTCTTCTCCTTCTCCGGTGTCGCCAGCAGCGTCGACATCACGATGGGCGCGCCGCACATATGCGTCACATCGTTATCGGCCATCGCTGACCATATCGCCGGTCCACGCACCGCGCGCAGGCAGACATGCGTGCCGGCGAGTGCCGTGATGGTCCAGGGGAAGCACCAGCCATTGCAGTGGAACATCGGCAACGTCCAGAGATAGACCGGGTGCCTGGTCATGTCCGCAGACAGCACATTGCCGGTGGCCAGCAGATGCGCGCCGCGATGGTGATACACCACGCCCTTGGGCCGGCCCGTGGTGCCGCTGGTGTAGTTCAGCGCGATCGCGTCCCATTCATCGGCTGGCGGGGTCCAAGCGAAATCGGCGCTGCCGGTGGCGATGAAGCTTTCATAGTCGATGCCGCCCATGGATTCGCCGGCGGTGGCGTGCGGGTCATGCACCTCGATGATGGCGGGCTTGTTGGGGTGGCGATGCAGCGCCTCACGCAATACGGGCACCAATTCGCTGTCCACGATGATGGCGCGCGCCTCGCCATGGTCGAGTATGTATTCGATGGTGCCGGCATCGAGCCGCGTGTTGATGGTGTTCAGCACGCAGCCGGCCATGGGCACGCCGAAATGGCATTCGAGCATTTCGGGAATGTTGGGCAGCAGCGCCGCCACGGTGTCACCGCGGCCGAGGCCGAGCTTGGTCAAGGCATGCGC
>JAPLOK010000222.1 GCA_026400775.1 Alphaproteobacteria bacterium
CCACCGGCGCCGGCGTGCCGGAGGGCACCATCACCATGTGCCAAGTATAGGCCTCGTAGCCGGGCACGCCGCTTTCATGGAAGGTCGGCAGGTCGGGCGCCAGCGAGGAGCGTTCGCGCGTGGAAATCGCGAAGCCGCGCAACTGCCCACGCTGCAATTGCGGCAGGGCGCCTGCGGCCACTTCGATGATCAGCGGGATGCGGCCGGCCATGATGTCGGGCATCGCCGCCGAACTGCCGCGGAAGGCGATGTGGTTCATGCGCAGGGGGGTGCCGGGGCCGCCGGCCATGTGCAGGAACAATTCGCTGGCCAGATGCACGGCGCCGCCATTGCCCGATGAGGCATAGTCGAATCGGCCGGGATTGGCGCGCACCAGCGTGATCAGTTCCTGGAGGTTGCGCGCGGGGAAATCGCGGTTGACCAGCATGATCATCGGCACCTGGCCGACCAGGGCGACGGGCGTGAAATCGGCCACCGGGTCGAAGGGCAGGCGGTCGAACATGGCGCGGGCAACGGCGTGGCCGACGGTGGTGTAGAGCACCGTCAAGCCATCCCGCGGTGCCTTCGCCACCATGTCCGTGCCGATGACCACGCCCGAACCGGTGCGGTTTTCGACCACGATGCGGTTGGGCAGGTTGCGCGACATTTCCTCGGCGATCAGCCGGGCGGGGATGTCGGTCGGGCCGCCGGCGGCAAACGGCACGATCATGCGCACGGGCTGGCTCGGCCAGTCGGCGGTCTGTGCGGATGCGGCGGTGAAGGGGGCGGCGGCGAAGGGGGCGGCGGCGGTGGCGGCCAGCAGGGCGCGACGATTCATGGAGACACTCCCGAATATTTCTTGACTGTCATGATGGCCGCGCCAGCCCGATGCTTCAAGCCTGGGCGCCGAAACTCGCCGATAGCCGCGCGGCCTCGGTGGTGACGGCAGCGACCAGGGTGCCGCGCGCCGCGCCGCGGAACCGCCCGATCGGGCCGCTGATGCTGAGCGCGCCCAAAAGCCGCCCGCCTGCACCCAGGACCGCTGCTGCGATGGCCGCGAGCTCGGGGTCGCGCTCGCCGAGCGAGAGGGCATGGCCCTGGCGCAGCGGCGGCCCGCCGGCATGGGCCAGCAGCACACGGCCGGCCGCACCCCGTTCGAGGAGCAGGGCATCGCCCTCGGCCAGGGCATGGCGGATGCCGCGGGCCGATTCCTGGCGGAACAGCACGATGCGGCGGCGGCCCTCGCGCACATAGAAGGCCGCGGTTTCGCCGGTCTGTTCGACCAGCCGCGAGAGGGCAGGGCGGATATGGGCGGCAAGGTCGAAGCCATCGCGGTAGGCCATGCCCAGGCGCAGGCAGGCGGGGCCCAGGCGGAACAGCCCGTCCTCGCCCCGCGCCAGATGGCCGCAGCGCTCGAGGGAGGCGGCGAGGCGCAGCAGCGTGGAAGGATAGAGGCCGGTGCGGCGGGCGAGTTCGGACAAGGCCAGGCGCGGCTCGGCCGCCGTGAAGGCGTCGAGGATGGATAGCGCGCGCTCCACCGCCTCCACGCGCTGTTCGGGCGGGTTGGCGGCGGGCGGGCGGCCGCGGCGGGCGGTTGTGCTTGACGGGGTGGCTTGGGACACACCAAAATTCTGACAGACGCAAAAATTTTCTGTCAATCAGAAAAATACCGAACAGAGACATACTGAACAGAGGCATGAGGAAACGCCCGATGCGCCTTGCACGCCGTGCCATGCTGCCGCTCCTGGCCGCGCCGTTGGTCGCGCGCGCGCAGGGTGATTGGCCGCGCGAGACCATCCGCTGGATCCTGCCCTATGCCGCCGGCGGCCCCACAGACCTGATCGCGCGTATCGTGGCTGAGCGCCTCTCGCAGGCGCTGCCGCAGCGGGTGGTGGTGGAGAACCGCGCATGTGCCGGCGGGAATATCGGTGCGGCCGCCGTCGCGCGTGCCGCGCCCGATGGCCACACCTGGCTGTTCCACAACACGGGCCTGGCGGTGGCGCGCGCGCTGTTCCGCACGCTGGACTACGACCCAGAGCGCGACCTGGTGCCGGTCACGGTGCTGGCGGAAAGCCCGATGGTGATGCTGGTGCCGGGCCATTCGCCCGACCGGACGGTGGCGGATTTCGTGGCGCGTGCGCGCGCCAATCCGGGCCGGCTGACCTATGCCAGTTCGGGCACGGGTGGCGCGCTGCAACTGGTCACGCTGCTGCTGATGCGGGCGGCGCGGATCCAGCTGGAGGAAATCTCCTATCGCGGCAGCGCGCCGGCCTATCAAGACCTGATCGCCGGGCGCCTGGACCTGCTGTATGACGCGGCCCTGTCGGCGCTGCCGCAGGCGGCGCAGGGGCAGGTGCGGGCGCTGGCAGTGTCCTCCGCGCAGCGCAGCCGGGCCGCCCCGGCGCTGCCCACTATTGCCGAGGCTGGCTTCCCGGACGCGAGTTTCAGCGTCTGGCAGGCGCTGCTGGCACCGCGCGCCACACCGGCGCCGATCCTGGCGCGGATGCAGGCCGCCATCGCCGCGGTGCTGGCGGAACCCGCCATCATCACGCGGCTGACCGAACTCGGCGCCGAGCGGCTCATCGGCAACAGCGTCGCTGACGCCAACACCACCATCACCGCCGAAATCACGCGCTGGACCACAGTGCTGCGCGACGCCGGAGTGCAACCGCAATGACCGATCTTCCCGCCCGCATCACCATCACCGAGGAAGGCCCGCGCGAGGGCTTCCAGATCGAGAAAGGCCCGATCGCCACCGCCGACAAGATCGCGCTGATCGATGCGCTCTCGGCCACCGGCCTGCCGCGCATCCAGGTGGCGAGCTTCGTGAACCCCAAGCTGGTGCCCGGCTGGGCGGATGCGGCCGCGGTGGTGGCCGGCATCACGCCGCGGCGGGGCTGTGAATACACCGCGCTGTGGTTCAACGCGCGGGGCCTCGAACAGGCGCTGGGGTTTCGCGAACGGCTGGCGCTGGCGGGTTCCATCACCTTCGCGGCCTCCGAAGCGTTTTCGCAGCGCAACCTCAACCGCGACCATGCCGCGCAGCTGGTGGCGCAACGCGAGATGATCGGCGTGCACCAGCGGGCAGGCCTGTCGCCCACGCGGCTGTCCTTGCAGGCCGCCTTCGGCTGCAATTTCGGCGGCGAGGTCAGCGTGGCCCAGGCCATGGCGGTGCTGGGCGATGCCATGGCGCTGGCGGCCCAGACCGGCTGCACCATCGAGAAACTCTCGCTGGCCGACAGCATGGGCTGGGCCGATCCGCTGCATGTCGAGCGCCTCGTGGGCGCGGTGCGCGCGCGCTGGCCGGAGCTTGGCGTGTCGCTGCATCTGCACGACACGCGCGGGCTTGGCATCGCCAATGCACTGGCGGGCCTGCGCATGGGGGTGAGCATGTTCGACGCCGCGGTGGCGGGCCTGGGCGGCTGTCCCTTCGCGGGGCATCCCGGCGCGCCTGGCAATATCGCGACCGAGGAGCTGGTCTTCCTGGCGCATGAAATGGGCATCGAGACCGGCGTCGATCTGGACGCGCTGCTGGCCGCAGCCGAATTGGCCGAACGCATCATCGGCCGGCCGCTGCCGTCCAATCTGCTCCATTTCAGCCTTCCGCGCCATGCGGCGCTCCAGCCATCGGAGGGGAGCGATTCCCACCGATTCAGCCTTCCGCGCCATGCGGCGCTCCAGCCATCGGAGGGTGTGATGCTCCCGCTCACCGGCATCCGCGTCGTTGAATTCAGCCACATGGTCATGGGCCCGACCTGCGGCATGATCCTGGCCGATCTGGGCGCGGAGGTGATCAAGATCGAACCGCCCGGCGGCGATCGCACGCGCAACCTGCAAGCCTCGGGCGCTGGGTTCTTCGCCGCACTCTCGCGCAACAAGCGCAGCTATGTGGCCGATGTCGAGGTCGACCGCGACGCGTTGCTCAAGCTGATCGACAGCGCCGATGTGGTGCTGGAGAATTTCCGTCCCGGCGCGCTGGCCGAGAAGGGCCTGGGCTTCGATGTGCTGCGCGCGCGCAATCCGCGCCTGGTGTGCCTGTCGCTCAAGGGGTTTCTCCCCGGCCCTTATGAGAACCGCACCGCGCTGGACGAAGTGGTGCAGATGATGGCGGGCCTGGCCTATATGACTGGCCCGCCGGGGCGCCCATTGCGCGCAGGCGCGCCGGTGAACGACATGATGGGCGGCATGTTCGGCGTGATCGCGGTGCTGGCGGCGTTGCGCGAACGCGATGCGACCTGCCAGGGCCAGGTGGTGCAATCGGGCCTGTTCGAGACCTGCGCCTTCCTCGTCTCCACCAGCATGACGCAATACGCGGTGAGCGGGCGCGAGCCCACGCCCATGCCCGTCGGCCGCCGCGCCTGGGGCGTCTATGACGTCTTCACCGCCGCCGATGATGTGCAGGTCTTCGTGGCCGTGGTGACCGACCGGCAATGGGAGATCTTCACCCGTGCCCTGGCCGCACCCGAATTGGCGGTGCCGGAATTCGCCAGCAACAACCTGCGCAGTGCGGCGCGCGAGACGCTGATCCCGATGGTGCAGGCGCTGCTGGGCCGCCTGCCGGTCGCGCAGATCGAGGCGCTGTGCGCCCAGGGCGGCCTGCCTTATGCGCGCATCAACCGCCCCTGGGACCTGATCGAGGACCCGCATCTGAACGCGGGCGGCATGATCACCGTCACGCTGCCCGATGGCCGGCCCGCGCGCGTGCCCGCGTTGCCGATCATGATGGGCGAGCGCCGCCTGGGCCTGCGCCATGACCTGCCCTCGGTGGGCGAATACAATCAGGCAGAGACGCCATGAAGCGCCGCTTCCTGCTGGCAGCACTGGCCGCGCCCACGCTGGCGCGCGCGCAAGCCGGCTATCCGGACCGGCCGATCCGGCTCGTCGTGCCCTTCCCGCCGGCGGGCGGCACTGATGTGATCAGCCGCGAGGTGGCCGGCCGCATCGCAGCCCAGACCGGCTGGAACATCGTGGCCGAGAACCGGCCAGGTGCTGGCGGCAATATCGGCCTGGATGTGGTCGCGAAGGCAGCACCCGATGGCTACACGATCGGCATGGGCCAGGCCTCGAACCTCGCGATCAACCCGGCGCTGTATCCGTCCATGCCGTTCAATCCGCTGACCGATTTCGCCTTCATCTCCACCGTCGCGCGCCAGGCGCTGGTGGTGGTGACGGCGCGTAACGCGCCTTTCGCGGATATGGCCGCGGTGCGCGCGGCGGCGCGTGCGCGGCCGGGGCAGATCACGGCGGGGCATACCGGCAATGGCACGGTGGGGCATCTGGCGGGCGAACTCTTCGCGCGCGTCGCGGGCATGGAGATTCTGCAGGTGCCGTTCCGTGGCGCGGGCCTGGTCACCACCGACCTGCTGGCCCGCCGGGTGGACCTGTTTTTCGCCAACCCGCTGGCCGTGCGCGGCTTGATGGAGACCGGGGAGTTGCGTGGGCTGGCCGTGACGTCCGCCACCCGCACCCGCGCCTTCCCGAATGTGCCCACACTGGCCGAGGCCGGCTTTGCCGGCTTCGATGCGGTGAACTGGACCGGGCTGGTGGCGCCGCGCGGCACGCCAGAGGCGGTGATCAACGCCTGGAACGAACAGACCCGCCGCGCCCTGCAGACGCCCGAAATGCTGGCCCGCCTGGCGTCGGATGGCAGCGAGCCGCTTGGCTCGACACCCGCGGAATTCCGTGCCCATGTTGAAGCCGAACACCACAAATGGGGGCGGATCGTGCGGGAAGCGCGGATCGAATTGAGCTGATGGCGATCTACGAACTCGACGGCATCGCGCCGGAATTGCCCGCCGAATACTGGGTCGCACCCGATGCGCAGGTGATGGGCCGCGTGATCCTGGGCCAGGAGGTGGGCATCTGGTTCGGCGCGGTGCTGCGCGCCGACAACGAGCCCATGCGCATCGGCGCGCGCTCCAACATCCAGGACGGCGCGGTGCTGCATTCGGATGTCGGCGCGCCGCTGACCGTGGGCGAGGATTGCACCGTGGGCCACCGCGCCATCCTGCATGGCTGCACGGTGGGCGATTGCAGCCTGATCGGCATGGGGGCCACCGTGCTGAACAAGGCGAAGATCGGCCGCTTCTGCATCGTGGGCGCCAATGCGCTGGTGACCGAGCGCAAGGAATTCCCCGACTACTCGCTGATCGTGGGCAGCCCGGCCGTGGTGGTGCGCACCTTCGACGAGGCGGTGGTGGCCCAGCTCAAGCGCAGCGCCGAGGGCTATGTGCGCAACTGGCGGCGCTTCAAGGCGGGGCTGAAGCCGATCAGCTGAAGATGATATCGGCCGCGGTCACGCCCGTGGTGTTGAACAGCATGATTTCGCGCGCGCCGGCCCGCAGCGCGGTGTGGCCATCGCCGGTGACGACGATCAATTGCGAAAACGCCGTGATGCCGCTGCCGCGCATGTCGATGCGGTCGCCCTGGGCGCGGGTGAAATCGGCCACCGCATCCCGCCCCCATTCGGCGAGATGGAAGGCGAAGCGGTCGGCGCCCGCGAAGCCGTAGAGCACGTCATCGCCCGCGCCGCCGGCCAGCACGTCTGACAGCGCCGAACCCCACAGCGTGTCATGGCCACCGCGGCCATCCAGCTCGCCACCGAGTGCGGCATTGGAGATCAGCTGGTCACCCGCATCGCTGCCCGCGATGCGCATGCCGGTGCCGGAGAGATAGGCCAGTTCCACATGCGCCGGCAGCACCCAGCCATCGGCGGTGACCCAGGCGGTGTCGATGCCCTCACCCGCGTTCTCGCGCGCGACATCGCCGAGCTCGTTGATGATGAAGTGGTCATGGCCGGTGCCGCCGCGCATGGTGTCGGCCCCACTGCCGCCGCGCAGCGTGTCGTCGCCCATCCCGCCATCGAGCAGGTCCGCATGCTCGGCGCCCCAGAGCACATCGCGCCCCTCACCGCCCTGCAGCGTGCTGCCATGCAAGGGATTGGCGACCAACTGCTGGTCGATGCCCGCGCCCAGCAGGAAGCTGGCCGTGCCTGACAGGCGGCCGATCTCGACATGCGCCGGCAGCGACCAGCCCTGCGACGTGACCCAGGCGGTATCCGTGCCTTCGCCGGGCGCCTCGATGAACTGCTCGCCGCCGCTGCTGATGACGGCATGGTCGTCGCCCGCGCCGCCCAGCATCGTGTCGGTGCCGCCGCCGCCGCGCAGCGTGTCATGGCCTGCGCCGCCCGCCAGGCTGTCATGCGTCGCACCGCCCCAGAGCACGTCATCGCCCGCGCCGCCTGCCAGCGTGGAGGCACCGCTGCCGGCGACCAGCTGCACGCCCTCATTGCCGCCCGTCAGCTGGTTCGCCGCGCCGAACAGGCGCCCGATCTCGACATGCGCGGGCAGGGTCCAGCCGGCGATCAGCACCCAGGCGGTGTCGGTGCCTTCGCCCTCGGCCTCGATCGCGCGGTCGGCGGCGTCGCGGATCAGGTAGTGGTCATGGCCGGTGCCGCCCAGCATCAGGTCGGCGCCGGCCTGGCCATCCAGCGTGTCGGAATCCGCGCCGCCTTCCAGCCGATCATCGCCATCATCACCGCGCAGCCAGTCATCGCCGGCAAGCCCCAGCATGGTGTCGGCGCCCGCCGTGCCGCGCAGCGCATCGGCCGCGCTGCCGCCGCTGATGGCATCCGAAGGGCGGGGCAGGGCGGCTTCGAAGATGTCCTGCCAGGCATTGGCATCGCCCGCGACCAGATCCGCCACGGTCGAGGCGAAGGCGATGCGCAGCCCATCGGCGCTGATCGCGGCATTCACGCTCTCGCCCAGGCCCGGCACGCCCGAGAGGCTGCGCGAGAGCAGGGTGAGCGTGCCGCTCTGCATGTCCTTCAGGAAGATATCGGCCGAGGCGGGCCGGTCATCGGCCGCGAAATCAGGCGCCAGGCTGGTGAAGGCGATGAAGCGGCCATCTGCGCTGATCGTGGCATCGAGGCTGTCGCGCTGCCCCTGCACGCCGCCCGCGGTGACGGAGACGCGCTCGATCGCGCCGTTCAGCATGTCGCGCCGGAAGACATCGATCGCGTTGTTCGTGTCGGCCGTTACCAGGTCGCTGGCGGCTGAGAGGAAGGCGAGCTTGCTGCCATCGCCGGTGATCGTCGCGCCGA
>JAPLOK010000461.1 GCA_026400775.1 Alphaproteobacteria bacterium
GGTGTGGGGCGCAGCGGCGGCGCGGTCGCGACCTGCTCGCCGAGGGCGGCGAAGAGCGAACCCCATTCGCCATCGGGACGGCCCACGATCTCGTAGCTCGCGGATTTGCGGCGGATGTCTTCGTTGGCGGGGATGCTGGCCAGCACGGGAATGCCGACCTTCTCGGCGAAGGCGGCCGCTTCGCCGGTGCCGTCATCCTTGTTCACCACCATGCCGGCCACGCCGACATTGCCGCCAAGCTTGCGGAAATACTCCACAGCTGAACACACATTGTTGGCGACGTAGAGCGACTGCAGATCATTGCTGCCGACGACGATGACCTTCTGGCACATGTCGCGCGCGATCGGCAGGCCGAAGCCGCCGCAGACCACATCGCCCAGGAAGTCGAGCAACACGTAGTCGAAATCCCAGTCGTGGAAGCCAAGCTTCTCGAGCGTCTCGAAGCCATGGATGATGCCGCGACCGCCGCAGCCGCGGCCCACTTCCGGCCCGCCCAGTTCCATCGCGAAAACGCCATCGCGCTTGAAGCAGACATCGCCGATCTGCACGGGTTCACCGGCGGCTTTCTTGCGCGACGATGTCTCGATGATGGTGGGCGTCGAACGCCCGCCGAACAGCAGCGATGTGGTGTCCGATTTCGGGTCACAACCAATGAGCAGCACGCGCTTGCCCTGCTGCGCCATCATGTAGGACAGGTTCGCCAGGGTGAACGACTTGCCGATGCCGCCCTTGCCGTAGATGGCGATGATCTGCGTCTTTTTGCGGCTCTCGCCCACCGGCACGGGGTCTGGCTCCAACAAGGCTTCCGCGCGTAAGGCGGCGGTCATGTTGGCATTGGAGGCAGTATTCCCGGTGACTGCGCTCATGCTGTGTGTCTCCAATCAAGAACCATTTTCAGGCATGCAGGGTCGGTGAAGGCGGTGCGGTAGGCGGCCGTCGCATCCATGGGTGCGGCCTGGTGTGTGATCAGGCCGTCCAGGCGCAGCGCGCCGCTGGCCAGCAACGCGTTCACCGTGGCGATGTCCGGCTGCTTCCATTCGGCGGCGATGCGGATGCGTGCCTCCTTCATGAAGGCGGGCGGGAAGGCGAAGTTCAGGCGCTCGTGGTAGAAACCCGCCAGGATGATCTCGGCACCGCGCGCAATGCGGCCGACCAGCGTGTCGAGGATATTCGCATCACCCGAGGCATCGATGACGCCCTTGTAGTCACGGCGGGTGTCTGTATCGGGGTGCAGCACCGGGTAATCGGCGGCATCGGCGCGCGCGGGATTGGTCTCCCACACCGTGGGCGCGCCGCCCTGGGCGCGGATGAGGCGTGCGAGCAGGCGACCAAGAACGCCATGGCCGACCACCAGTTCCGGCAGCGGCCCACCGGCCAGCGCGTGCTGCGCGGTGGCGGCCAAAGCCAGCAGGACGCCGTCGCGGTCGAGGCCCTCGGGCAGCAGTGTCACGCGGTCGCCGCCAGTGACCAGGCGGCGCGCGGCGCCACCGAACAGCCCGCGCACCGGGCCGAAGCAGCGGGCACCCGGCACGAAGACCTGTTCGCCGACGCGGCGCCCCGAGTCGGGGCCGGCCTGGGCCACCACGCCCACGGATTCGTAGCCGGGTACCAGCGGGTAGCCCATGCCAGGAAAGGGCGGCATCTGGCCGGACCAGAGCAGCCTTTCGGTTCCGGAGGAAATGCCGGACCAGCGGATATCGACGATGATGTCTGAAGCGGAGGGCGGGCTGAGCGCGAGGCGGCTCAGTTCCAATTGTTCCGGTTCACGAAGCAGCACCGCGAGGGTGTCCACAGGAAGTCCTTTCAGGAGCGGATCGTTGTCAATCTAGAATGACGCTGAAGACTGTCAAGCGAAATAGACGATTATTCACAGGCGAGTGTCAGCCAGA
>JAPLOK010000309.1 GCA_026400775.1 Alphaproteobacteria bacterium
TCATATTCGCCCAGTTCCGCCAGCAGCGGCGCCAGCAGCCCGACATAGACGGGCACCGCATACATCGCGCCACTGGGCAGCCAGCCAGAGATGCCGCGGCCCGGAATATCGGGGCAGATCACACGCTGGCCCTGCGCGGCGAGCGCTTGCGCCAGCACATCGAAATCGCGGCCATTGCGCGTCAGGCCATGCACGCAGACCACGGGGCGGCCATCGGCAGGCCCCCATTCGTACCAGCGCAGCGAGACCGCGCCGCCTTCGAAGGGGCAGTACAGCCCGCCGATGCGCGGTTCTGTCATCGGGCCTCCAGCCCGCCCGCGGCCAGGGCCTGCGGCGTCATCGCGTCCAGGATGGTGGCGAAGACAGCGCGCGCGGGGGCGGGGGCCGCGGCGAAACAGGCGGCGCTGAAACTGGTGACCGTGTTCGCGCCATCGGGCAGCGGGCCCACCACCTCGATGCCATCGGCCATCAGCAATTCGCTGATCTGCTGGATGGCGAAGGCGACCTCCCCGCGCGCGGCGCGTTCGGCGGTATAGCCCTTGGCGACGATGGTCGCCTTGGCGTTGACCTGCTCGGCGATGCCCTGCGCGGTGAGCCATTGCTGCATGAACAGCCCGCTGGCGCCGACGCGCGACATGGCCAGGCTGGGCGTGGCCAGCAGCAGCGCGCGGAATTTTTCGAGCGTCGAGATATCCGGATGCGGCGCACCGGCGCGCACGGCCAGCCCGATGCGCGAATGGCACAGCGGCCGCACCGTCACGGCATCGACCAGCTTGCGTTCGACCAGCTGCGCGATCACCGCATCGGGCAGGATCACCGCATCGGGGTGCTCGCCCGCATCGATGCGCGCCATCAGCGGCACCGCGGCATCCAGCGCGATATCGGCCTGGTGCTGGATACGCCGCAGAACAACAGCAACCGCCAGCGTGGAGAAGATGCGCGCCATCAGGCCAGCTTCTTCTCGCGCAGCGCCGCCAGTTCAGCGGCCGAAATGCCCAGCATGCCGCAGAGCACTTCTTCCGTGTGTTGGCCCAGCACCGGGGCGGGGCTGCGGTAGTCGGGCGGCGTGGCGGAGAGCTTCACCGGGTTGGCGATCACCTCCACCTGTTCGCCGCTCGCATGGTCCATGCGGATGACCATCTCGCGCGCCTTCACATGCGGGTCGTTGAAGACATCCTTCAGCGTGTTGATCGGGCCGCAGCCGATCTTCAGCGCTTCCAATGCCACGATCCATTCGGCGGTGGTCTTGGACTGCATCACCGGCGTCAGCGTGGCGGTGACCAGGTCCCGGTTTTCCACGCGCTTGGGGTTGGTGGCGAAGCGCGGGTCTTCCAGCAGATGCGCGCAGCCGAAATTCTTCGCGAACCGCTCGAAGGTAGGGTCGTTCCCCACCGCAAGGATGATGTAGCCATCCTTGGTCGGGAATTCCTGATAGGGCGCGATGTTGGGGTGCTGGTTGCCCAGGCGCGCCGGGTTCTCACCGGTGGCGAGATAATTCATGCCCTGGTTGGCGAGCCAGGCGACATGCGTGTCCAGCATGCCGATATCGATCTGCTGGCCTTCGCCGGTGTGGTTGCGGTGGTTCAGCGCGGCGAGGATGCCGATGCAGCCATAGAGGCCTGCGAAGAGGTCCGCGACGGGAATGCCAACCTTCTGCGGCGTGCCATTGGGCTCGCCGGTCAGGGACATGACACCGCCCATCGCCTGGATCAGCGCGTCATAACCCGGGCGCGGCGCATAGGGGCCGGTCTGCCCGAAGCCGGTGATGGAGCAATAGATCAGGCGCGGATATTGCGCGCGCAGCTGCTCCCAGCCCAGGCCGTATTTGGCCAGGGCGCCGACCTTGAAGTTCTCGACCAGGATGTCGCAATGGCCGAGCAGCTTGTGGATGATGGCCTGGCCTTCGGCGCTGGCGATATCCAGCGTGACCGATTTCTTGTTGCGGTTCACGCCGACAAAATAGGCGGATTCCTTCGTGTTCGGCACGAAGGGCGGCGCGAAGCCGCGGGTGTCGTCACCGGCTTCGGGGCGTTCGATCTTGATCACCTCCGCACCCAGGTCACCCAGCATCTGGGTGCAGGTGGGGCCCGCGAGAACGCGGGTGAGGTCGAGGACCTTGAGGCCCTTCAGCGGTCCGGATGGGTTTGTCATGCCGGGCGTTTCATCACGGTCGCGCGCGGCTGTCACCCCTCGGTCAGCACGCTCGGGTGGAAGAGTTCCTCCGGCGCGATGTCGCGCGCGATCAGCCCATCGGCGCCGGCGAAGCGGATCATCGCGGCCACTTCATCGCGGTTGCGCGCGAAGCCGATGGGCCAGGGATCGCCGCCCATCGCGGCGCGCTGCTCCTCGAAGGCCGCCGCAACCCAGGGCATGGAGACGCGCAGCACGTTGATCAGCAAAAGTTCCTCCAGCGCGATGGCGCGCGCGCGGGCGAAGGCGCGGTAGATCTCCACCGGCAGCCAGGGATGCGCCTCGGCGATATCCTTGCGCACCGCCATGCAATGCATGATGGGGAAGAAGCGCGTGCGCGCGTGCCAGGCGCGTTCCTCGGCCGCGTAGTCGGGCCAAAGCCGCGTGACGCTGCCACGCGCCAGGCCCGCCGGAATGCGCGGGCCGATCAGCGCATCAGCGCGGCCGGCCTCCAGCGCGGCTTCCGGATCCTCGCCCAGCGGCGCCAGGTCATGGCCTGGCGGCGGCGTGATGGCGACGCGTTCACCGCCCGAACGCCAGCGGATGGCGCGCGTGTCCACGCCATATTGCTCGCGCAGGAAGCCGCGCACCCAGAGGGCGGCGGTCTGCTGGAATTCCGGCAGCGCGACCAAGCGGCCTTCCAGATCCTTGGGTGTCAGTATGCCGGCGCCGGCGCGCAGATAGACGCCGCTGTGGCGGAAGGCGCGCGAGGGGAAGACCGGCACGCCGACATAAGGGCTGTCACCGCGCGCGGTGGTGACGATGTGGCTGCCCATCGAGAGTTCCGTCACCGCGAAGGCGCGGTCGCGCAGGGCGCGGCGGAAGATATCCTCGGGCTCGCCGGGCAGCATCACGAATTCCACGCCGGGGATGGTGACGCGGCCATCCAGGATGGGGCGAGTCCGGTCGGAGGCCGTGCAGGCCAGGGTCAGTTGCAGCTTCATAGATTGTCCGGTGTGAAGGGCAGGCGTGCAGGACGCACGCCCAGTGCCGAATGGATGCCAGCCGCGATGGCGGCGATGGTCGGCGCCATGCTGGCCTCGCCCGCGCCCAGCGGCGGCTGGTCGGGGCGCGGGATGAGCCGCACATCCACGCGCGGCACATCGGGGAAGCGCAGCACCGGGTATTCCGCCCAGGAATCGCTGATGTTGCGCGTGGCGTCATGCCGCGACTGCTCGTGCAGCGCGACCGAGACCGCGTGCAGCGCGCCGCCCTCGATCTGGTTCGCCGCGCCATCGGGGTTGATCACCTCGCCCATGTCGACCGCGATGTGCAGTTCGCGCACGCGCACGCGCGCCTCGGCCTCCACGCGCGCGACAACCGCGCACCAGGCGCCAAGCCCCTTGTACCGCGCGACAGCCAGGCCCATCCCCGGCGCACGGCCGCGCCAATTCGCCATGCTGGCCGCAGCTTCCAACACGGCGCGGGCGCGGGCGTCGGTCAGATGCGCCAGGCGGTAATCCAGCGGGTCCTGGCCGCCGGCCTCGGCCAATTCATCCATCACGCTTTCGATGGACCAGACATTGATCAGCGCGCCCAAGCCACGCAGCGCGGAGGTGCGGATCGGCATCTCCGTCACGCGCTTCAATTCCACGCGCTGGTTGGGAATGTCATACAGCGGCACGGCATTGCGCTGCGCGCCGCCGCCACCGGCCAGCGGCGGGTTGATCGCCGCCGGAATGGGCTTGCCGCCGGGGATCAAGGGGGCCGAGAGCAGGGTCGGATCGGGCGAACGCCCGGGGCGCGAGGAATGCCCGTTGGAGACGATGCGCGATGCCCAATGCGTGATGCGCCCATCGGCACCGGTGGTCGCGGCCACGCGCACGCGCATGGCAGGCGAGAGCGGCGCCGAGCCCAGTTCCTGCTGGCGGTTCCACAGCATGCGCACCGGCGTGCCGGGCAGCGCGCGCGCGGCCAGTGCCGCATCCAGCGCCACATCATCCGCGCCATTATGGCCGTAGCAGCCCGAGCCTTCGGCATGGATTACCGTGACCTGCGCGGGGTCCAGCAACAGCGCCTTGGCCAGATCCGTGCGCAGATTGTACGGCCCCTGCGTGTGGCTGAAGACCGTGACACCGCGCTGGTGCCATTGCGCGATGGCGCAGCACAGGCCGACCGAGCCATGCCCAAAAAACGGCCGCGTGAATTCGCGCGCGATGGTGGCGGGCGCGGTGTCTCCCTTGTCGATCACCAGCGATTCATCGCCGGGTGCGGCGTCCATCCAGTCATGGATGTCGGCAGGCAGTTCGTCCGGCGTGCTCCATTGCGCCCGCGCCGCGATGCGGCGAGCGGCCAGTTCGGCGGCATGTTCCTCGGGCGCGATGACGGCCAGGAAACTGCCATCGCGCACCAGCATCGCGCCGCCGGGCAGCGCGACATCGGGCAGGTCCGTGAGGCGCGCACTGGCCGCGGGCGGGTGGACTACGCGCGCATGGCGCATGTTCGGCAGGCGGATGTCGTGGATCATCCGCGCCTCGCCGAAGATCTTGGCGGGCAGGTCGATGCGCGGCGCCGACAGACCCACGATCCGCCGCGCCTCCGGCGGCTTGGGGCGCGCATCTGCAGGTGCATCGCAATCCAGCAGCCCGCGATCGGCCAGTGCGGCATAGCTGCCGATGGCGCCATCGGGGCCGTGGAACATGCCGTCCTCGATGCGAATCGCCTCGGGCGGCACGCCGCTGGACTGCGCCACCACGCCCAGGAAGATGGCGCGCGCAGCGGCCGATGCATGGCGCAGCGCCATGCCGCATTCCTGCACTGAGAGGCTGCCGGAGGTCACCGCCTCATCGGGGCTTTCGCAGGTGGTGGCGGGCAGCAATTCGATGCGCTCGGGCGCGACATCCAGCTCTTCCGCCACGATCTGCCGCAAGGCGGTCAGGATGCCCTGGCCGAGTTCGACCTTTCCGGGACGCGCCAGCACCGAGCCATCGGCGCGGAATTCCAGCCATTGCGACAGGCGGCGCTTGATCTGGAGGCTGCCGTGCGCGTAGCAACGGCACAAATGCCCCGCCAGCGCCTCACGCCATTCATCCTCGCTCATGCCAGGCCGCTCGCACATCAGCGCGCTCGCCGTCACGATGATACCGGCCAAGCAGAAGGCGCATTGCCCCGCCTGTTCCTCCAGCAGCGCCGTCTGCAAAGGGTGCGGAGCGACGCGCGTGCCTAAGCCCTCCAGCGTCGTCACCGCGCGCCCCGCCACCGCCGAGACGGGCAATGTGCAAGAGGGCAGTGAGCGTCCATCCACCAGCACATGGCACGCCCCGCAGGCTTCCTCGGCGCAGCCATGCCGCACGCCGTTCAGGCCGAACTCACCGCGCAGCGCGTGCAGCAGCGGCATCTGCGGATCGGCCGCCACCACAGCCGCGCCGTTCAGTGTGAAGGCCGTCATGCGGTGATGCGCGCCATGCGGATCCACTCCGCCTGACGGGCGATGTCGGTGTTCAGATAGGTGGTGAAATCAGCGATCGACATCGGCAAGGGCTCGGCGCCGCCGCGGCCCATCGCATCACGCGTGGCAGGCAGGCCAAGCCAACGGTTGATCTCGGTGTTTAGCCGCTGCGCGATCTCGGCCGGCAGGCCGGTGGGCGCCATGACGCCGAGCCAGATGCTCGCCTCATAGCCTGGCAGCGTCTCGGCCAGGGCGGGCAGTTCGGGCAGCAGCACGTTTCGTGTGGTGCCGGTGGTGGCAAGGCCGCGCACGCGGCCGGCGGCGATCTGTTCGCGCATGGTCGGGATCGCGTCGAACATGATTGGCACCTGGCCGGAAATCACCGCCGTGCGCGCCTCATTCGAGCCACGGAAGGGTACGTGCTGCGCCTGCACGCCGGCCATCGCCAGGAACACTTCGCCCGCGATGTGGTAGGGCGTGCCCGGCCCGCTGCTGGCATAGTCGAAGCGGCCGGGATTGGCGCGCAGCAGCGCGATCAGCTCGGCCGGCGTGGTCGCGGCGACGCTCGGGTGCACCACCAGCGCATGGCGCGCGATGTTGAGTGCCGCCACGGGCGCCAGGTCGCGCATCAACCGATACGGCCGGTTGGGCAGCAGCGTTTCGTTGGCCGTATGCGTGTTGCTCATCAGCAGCAGCGTGTGGCCATCGGGCGGGGCCTTGGCTACCTGGTCGGTGCCGATCACCGCCCCCGCGCCGGGACGGTTCTCGATCACCACCGGCTGGCCGAGGGCTGCCGAAAGCGGCTCGCCCAGCGCGCGAGCGGCCACATCGGCCGAACCGCCGAGCCCGAAGGGCACCACGATCCGGATGGGCCGCGCCGGCCAGGATTGCGCCAGCGCCGGCATGGCCAGGCCCGACAACAGAAGCATGCGGCGATGCATGGACATTCTCCCCTTTTTCGTTATCCGCGACATGATCCCAACCGCGCTGGCGCGCAAGGAGCGAGCATGCCGAAAATCACCGCCGACGATGGCGTGGCCCTGCATTATGAGGAAGCCGGGCAAGGAACGCCCATTGTCTTCGTGCACGAATATGCCGGCGATCACCGCAGCTGGGAGATGCAGCTGCGCTTCTTTGCCCGCCGCTATCGCTGCATCGCCTTTGCCGCGCGCGGCTATCCGCCATCGGATGTGCCGGCCAACCCGGCCCGCTACAGCCAGGACCGCGCGACGGATGACATCGCCGCCGTGATCCGCGGGCTGAGCCTGGCACCCGCCCATGTGGTGGGCCTGTCCATGGGGGCGTTTGCCACGCTGCATCTGGGCCTGCGGCACGCATCGCTGGCGCGCAGCCTGGTCGCGGCCGGCGTGGGCTATGGCGCCGCCCCGGACAAGCGAGCGCAATTCCACGCCGAGACCGATGCCACCATCGCCCGCATCCGCGCCGAAGGCATGGCTGAGATGGGCAAGGTCTATGGCCATGGCCCGACGCGCCTGGTCTTCAAGGAAAAGGACCCGCGCGGTTTCGATGAATTCCTGACCCAGCTCTGCGAACACAGCACCGAGGGCAGCGCGCTGACCATGCAGGGCGTGCAGCGCCAGCGCCCTTCCCTGTTCGACCTGAAGGATGGCTTCGCGAAGATGACCACGCCCACCTTCATCATCGCCGGCGATGAGGATGACCCGACGCTGGAAGCCAGCCTCTACCTGAAGCGCACCATCCCAAGCTCGGCGCTGCTGGTCATGCCGAAATGCGGCCACACCATGAACCTGGAAGACCCCGACGCCTTCAACCGCGCGGTGTTGGACTTCATCACCCATGTCGACGCAGGCACTTGGCGCAACCGCATTCCTGGCAGTCTGTCGGGCGGCATTATCCGTTGAACAGCGGCGCGCGGCGGGGCAGGCTTGGGCCATGCAACGCCGCGCCCTGCTTGCCGCCCCCGCCCTGATCGCCGCGCCCGCCGCAGCGCAGGCCCCGCGTGGCAGCGCACCAGAGCGCCTGGACATGCTCCTGGTGCTGGCGATGGATGCCTCCGGCTCCATCGACGCCGATGAATTCGCGCTGCAACGCGAAGGCTATGCCGAGGCGCTGACACACCCTTCCGTGCTGGCAGCCATCGCCTCCAAGCCGCGCGGGGCCATCGCGGTCGCCATGCTGGAATGGGGCAGCCCGGGTGGTTCGGCGATGGTGGTGGATTGGATGCGCATCGGCGGTGCGGCCGATGCGCGCCGCGTGGCCGATGCGTTGATCGCCGCCCCCCGCAGCCAGCAAAGCTGGAACGCCATCGGGGACGCCATCCATCACGCCTCGCACATGCTGCGTGAAGCCCCCTTCACCGCCGACCAACTCGTCATCGATGTCTCCGGCGACGGCCCCGATTCCCGCAGCCATCGCCCCGCACCGGTGGCGCGTGACATTGTCGTCCGCCGTGGCATGGTGGTGAATGCGCTGGCCA
>JAPLOK010000257.1 GCA_026400775.1 Alphaproteobacteria bacterium
GTCGCCGGAGACATGGATCGCGAAGCCGCCGGAGGTCTGCATCTGCTGCCAATGCGGGCTGCCGCGATCGAGTTCGAAATAGACGGAACCCGCGTGGAACGGGATTTGTCGGGGTGCCACCGGAAGGGGGCGCACCACGATGCCCGGCAGCGCGACATTCACCAATTCGCGGATATGTTCGACGGCGCCGATCTTCACCTGGTTGGGGAACTGCCTGCGGATATGCTCGCCCGGCGTATCGGCGGTGACCGTCAGCACGAATTGCCCGGCGCGCAGCAGGTTGCGATCCAGGATGGGGCCGACGCGCACGCCATGGCTGCGTTCCTGCAAAGGGATTTCGACAGCGTTGGTCTCCAGCACCGCGGAGAGGCTGCGGCGAAGGTCTGCGATCACCGGCGCGAAGCTGCGCTGCAGGTCGTCATGCCGATAGGCCGGGTAGCGCGAGGCGCGCTTGTCCTGCGCGGTGAAGGTTGCAAGTTCGCCGGCCAGCTGCACGAGTGTGCTGAACAATTCCTCCGGGTGCAGATTGCCCGCATCGGCGTAGTGCGCGAGCAAGGGCAGGCTGCGATTGATCGCCTGCAACAGCAGGAAATCCGCCACTTCCGCCACACCGCGCGCACCGGGCTGCGACAGCCGCGCGGCGAGTGCTTCCGCGCGCTGGCCCAGCAGGCCCACCAGTTCCGCCACGATATTGGACAGCGGCGCGACCGCTGAAATGCGCAGGCAAGGCGGGATGAAGCGGTCATCGATGACGACGCGCCGATCCGCCTGCACTTCGACGATGCGCGCGAGGCCCAGGCAGGTGAAGCCAGCGCGTTCCTCGCTTTCCAGCATGTAGCGCAGGCGCGGGCGGCCGGTGGCAAGTTCGGCGGCCAGCGTGCCGTCGGAATGCGTGTCATGCGCCTCGAACGCCGTCATCTGGTAGCGCGCGCGCTTCTCATCCGTGTCGCGGCCGGCGCTGACCTCGGGGCTGCCGAACTGCTTTTCCGGCAGCGCCAGATAGACCACCTGGTTGCGAACGCCATCCGAAAGGTCGAGCGGCGCGGGCTGGTCGGCGGTGCCGGGGATGGCGAAGGGCGTGCCGTCCTCCAGCACGCCCGCAATGTTGGAGATGGCAAACTTTCCAGCGCCCAGCAGGTCGCGGTCCAGCGCGTATTCGGTCAGGCCCCAGGGGTGCGCCCGCAGCGGCGCGCTGCGCGCCTGCACGAGCTGTTCGACATAGCGGTCCTGCTGCTGGAAGTGCTGTGCGCGGAGGAACATTCCCTCCTGCCAGACGACCTTGTCTTTCCAACTCATCGCGTTCTATCCGCCCTTCCGCAGTGCCTGTTCGTAGGCGCGCGCGAAGGCCTTGCCGAACGCGCTGTCAAAATCATCGTCGAACTGGTCGACCACCTCCTGGTGCAGGCGGCGATAGACCTCCCACATGCGCTTCTCGCGCGCGCCGGGCATCAAGCCGCCGCTGGGCGTGGCCTGTTCCACCACATCGGGCGAGAGCTTGCCCAGCAGAGCGCGCGCCGCCGCCTGCGTCGCGGCGACGGTGGCGAGCTGGTGCGCGGTCAGGTCATCCACCGCTTCGCGCACCGCGGCCGCGCCATCGCCACGCCCGGCGATCAGCGCCTGCAGCGCGGCTTCGTCGGTGGCGGCGAATTTCACGGCGTTGTTGCCCACGGCGCGCAGCATCGTCTGCTCGATGCGGAATTCGCGCTTCACATCCGCGCGTGCGATCAGCAGCGCGCGCATGCCGGAAATGGCGGCGGCCAGCGCCTGGCCCGCCTGTTCCAGCGCGCGCGCGGCATTCTGGCCGGGGGCCGGTGGCGGCAGGCCGGCGGCGCGCAGGAGTATGGTCAGTGCTTCGGTCAAAGCATCGGCGCTGGGCGGCGGCGCAGGCATGGGCGGTGCTGCCACAGGCATCGCTACGACCGGTGGTGGCGTGGCGGGTTGGGGCGGTGGCGCGGGTGCCATGGCGGGCGGTGGTGCCAGGTCGGCAAAGGGATCGGGCAGCGCGCCAGGCGCTGCCACGACGGGTGCCGGCGCGAGATCGGCGAAAGGGTCGGGCAGTGGCGCGGCGGGCGGCGGCGGCGCCCCGGCGAAGGGGGCAGGCAGCGCTGCCGCTGCTGGTGGCGGCGCTTCGGCGAAGGGGTCGGGCAGGTTCGCGAAGGGATCGGCCGGTGCGGGCTTGGGCGCCGCCGGCGCGGCCCAGTCGGCGGGCAGCAGGTCGGGCATGGTCGCGCGCGGCGGCACGAAGACGTCGTTGGTGCTGGGCCGGTGGTCGGGCATGGCCGGGCCCGGATCTTCCGGCGCGAAGGGGTCGAAATCCGCGGGCAGGATCGCAGCATTGCCGCTGGGCGTGCCGCCGGCCGGGCCAAGCCCGGGCAGGGGGGCCGCGAAGATGTCCGAGACTGGCGCGCGCGGCGCCATCGGGTCCGGGATCGCGCTGGCGGATTCCCAGCGGCCCTCACCCACGCCGCGCTCCTCGCTGATGCGGCATTCCATCTCCCACGCGCCCAGGCGCAGGCGGTCGCCATCGCGTAGGGGCTGTGCCACGCCGCGCCCGACTGAATGCGCCGCGCCGTTCAGGTAGGTGCCGTTGGTCGAGAGATCGCGCAGCTGCCAGCCGCCTGCCAGATACTCCACCGCGCAATGCTTCTTGGACAGCACACGATCCGCATCGGCCAGCACCCAGTCGCATTCCGCGCCGCGCCCGATGGTGTATTCGCCGCCGGCGACGCGCCGCTCTTCGGGCACCGACTGCTCCGGGCAGCGCAGGACGGACAGCACGAGAACCATGCGAAACGTGTTCCTCCGACATCGCGACCCACGAAATTAGGCCCATTCGCGCGGCTGCGCGTCAAGCGCGCCGGTGTTGCATCAGCCGCCGATGATCACCGTCGGGAAACCGGTGATGATGTTGCCGCCATGCATGGTCAGGTCGCCGATGCGCGCGGCCGGCAGCATGCCGACAAACACCGTCATGCTGCCCTTCACGATCATGTTGGGCGGCACCGGCACGACGCACAGGCACATGTCGGTCACGCGCGATTGCGGCATGGAACCGGTGATGACGGTGGGCAGGCCGGTGAGGATCGGCCCGCCGACATGCGGGATCGGGATCGGGCTGGGCGGGATGGGCGTGGCCAGCTTGCAGACCTGCATGTCGGTGATGCGCGCGGCGGGCGGCATGTCAGCTCTCCTCCGGCGCCAGGCGGCCGGCGCCGCCTGCGGCGATGTCGCGCGCGGCGAGCAGGAATTGCTGCATGCGCGCCGGCGCGCGTTCCGGCGATTGGCGCATCGCGGCCAGGATAATGGCGGATGCCACTGCCACGCCGGTCAAATTGTCAGCCGGTTCGACCGCCGGCTGGCCTTCCGGGGACATGCTGCCGCCGGACCAGAAGGCGGCCACCGCTGCCCAGTCCTCGGCGTGGCGGAAGGCGCCGGCTTCGGCGGCGGCCATGGCCGCGCGGCGCGTCGTTTCATCGGGTTTGCGCACCCAATTCTCGGCGGCGTCGAGCGATGCCTGGGCGGTGGGTTCGGTGCGCAGGCGCGCGCACATGCAGGCCCACCATACGGCTTCGCGCTTGGGCAGGGCGTGGGCGATCAGGCGCAGCGCATCATGCAGGCGGTCGGCCTCGATCAGCAGGGTGATGGCGCGTGGCACATCGGCCGCGCCTTCGAGCAGCGCCTGGCCTGGCGCATCCAGTTCCAGCCGCGGCAGCAATGGCGCCAATGGCAGGGCAAGCTTGTTGGTGGCGGTGGTGCTCATGTCAGTTGATCAGCACGAGGCCCCCCTTGATGATCATGAGCGCGCCGGCCTCATGCTTGGCCAAAGCGCCGGCCTTGGTCTCCAGCATGGCGTCGGCCTTGACCTTGATCATCACGCTGCTGATCTCGATCGAGGCGGGCGTCATGTGGATCTTGCTGGCGCCGCAGGTCAGGGTGATGGACTGCATCGCGGTGATCTCGATCTTGCCGAGATCGGCCTTGGTGCTGATGTTGCCCATCGAAGCCACGGTCTTGATGTTGCCCATCGAGGCCTTGGTGTCGATGTTGCCCATCTTCACCAGCAGCGATTCATTGCCTTGCGTGACGGTGGCGCTGCGGTCGAGCTTGGTGGTCTCGGTGTGCTTGCCGTCCACCGTCTCGGTGCGGTGGCGCTTGACCGTTTCCGTGCGGTCGTTCTTGACCAGAAGGGTCATGTCCTTCTCGGCCTGGATGTTGATCTCCTCCGAACCTTTCTTGTCCTCGAAGCGCAGCTCGTTGAAGTTGGCGGCACCCCCGCCCTTGGAGGATTTGGTCTTGATGCCCGACTGCGTCTTGTTCGCCGGCAGCGCATAGATAGGCTTCTGCTCGGAATTGAACACGCTGCCGATGATGACGGGCCGGTCGGGGTCGGAATCGACGAAGGCGATCAGCACCTCATCGCCCACCCGCGGCAGCATCCAGGCGCCGCCCCATTTGCCGGCGAAGCCCTGCGCCACGCGCACCCAGCAGGATGACGTGTCATCGCGCTTGCCCGCGCGGTCCCACAGGAAATGCACCTTCACGCGGCCGAATTCGTCGCAGTGGATTTCCTCGCCCGAAGGGCCGGTCACGATGCCGCTATGCACGCCCGCCATCGCCGGGCGCGGCCGCGGCTGGCCGCCAGGGCGCCAGGGGCGGTCGGCGGCCATCAGCACCTGGCGATTGGCATAGCCCGCCGCACCGCCGCCGCTCAACTGGGTTTCGTCGAAGGCCTCGTGCACCACCTCGCGCAGCAGCCAGGTGACGGGCGAGGTCGCGTCGATGCCATGCCTCACCTTCACCCGGCCGCCGGCGAAGACGGTGGAGTCGTTGCCGCTGGCGGTGACGGTGTCGGCCTCGGATTCGAAGCCTTCCATGTTGCGCTTGGCCAGGTCGCCATCGGGCCGTACGGTCTGACCCGATGGCCAGCGATACACTTCGAAGCTGTGCCCCGCCGGCGTGCCGAGCACGCTGCTGGACTGCTTGTTCAGGATGGTGTTCGGCTTCAGCCCGTCGAAATCCTGCGCCACCACCTTGCCCGGCTGCAGCGTGGACAGCGGGCGCCAATCGGTCAGCGCGCCAATCATGTCATGGTCGTTGCGGATCACCTGCGGCTCGCCGGGCACCAGCGGGTAGTCGGCATTGGCGCCGCAGATCACCAGCGTGTGGTCGCCATCCTTGTGTTCGAAGAAATAGCCGCAGCCATTCTCCTCCAGCAGGCGTTGGGTGAAATCCAGGTCGGTCTCGTTGAACTGCACGCAATAGACGCGCGCGGTGGTCGGCACCGAGCTGCCCCAGCGCACTGGTGCCACCGAATGCTCGCCGAAGATGGTGGTGCAGATGTCCTTGGCTGACTTCTCCTGGAAGATGCGGCAATCGCCGGTGCGCGAGAGGTTCCACATGCGCGGGGCCAGTTCCAGCCGATAGGCCGCAAGCCCGCGCCCGAAGGGCCCGATGCGCGAGAAGCCGCGCACGATGCCGTGGAAGAAGCGCGGCGGCACGTGGTCCAGCGTGATGGAACAGGTCACCGGCTGGCCGATCAGCGCCGAGGGCTTGATGTCCATATCCTGGGACACGACTTCAGCCGTGATGCTGAAGGGCCGGCCGATCGTCTCGCGCACCGAGAGCCGGCGCAGGATCAGCTTGTCAGGACCGAGCGGCGAGCTGATTTTCAGCAGCCGGTCCTTGTGCGTCATTGTCAGCGCACCGCTCAAGGCACAGCTCCGCGTTCAGACCCCGATTGCATCATAGACGGGTGGTAGCATTTCGGAAGCCTCAGAATGCACATGACAAGCCTGCCAGACACGCCGAGCGGTTGGGTCCTGTGCGTTCTCACCGCTGCACCAGCGCCAGCAGAAAGGACCGCAGGTCGCGCTGGGCGGTGCGGAACACCGCATCCTGGCGGTGCTGCTTTTCGGCTGCGAGCTGCGGCACGCGCCGCGTGACCCATTCGCCCAGTGCCAGCGCGGAGACGCGGCCCTCGCCATCCATCGCCGCCCGGCCGGTCAGCCCTTCGCGCACCGCGAAGGCGAAGACACCATTGCGGTCATCATAGCTGTCCAGCGCCTCCTGCACCGAGGTGCTGGCTGCCAGCAGGAAGCGCCCGGTCTCGTTGCCGAGTGCCGCCAGGCTGTCGATCGTGACCTGGCCGGCATGGCAGGTATCGACGAAGAGAAAGCCATCGCGCGCGCGGATGCCGGCCAGCGCCGCGACCAGCGCGCCCTCATCGAGCGAGGTGCGGCGCAGGGCTGCCATGTCGGCGGGTGAAGCCACCTCATGCGGCAGAAACAGGAAGCGGCGGTCGGGTTCCGAACGCAGCCCGTGGCCGGCGAGATACAGCACGAAGGTGTCCTCCGGCCGGGCATTGCGGGCGGTGGCGTAGAGCGCGTTGAGGATGTTGGCGCGCGTCGCTTCGCGGTCCAGCAGCAGGGTGGTGATCACCTCGCGGAACACGCCGGCGCCGCGGATGCGCAGGGTCTCGGCCACCGTGCGCGCATCGGCGACGGCGAAGCGCAGGTTCAGATCGCGCACCGCGTATTGGTCCACGCCGACCGCCACCACGAAGAGCCGCCCGGCACCCGGCGCGGGCGCGGCCTCCCCCGCGCGGCGCAGATCCAGCGCCGGTGCCTCGGCGAACAGCGCGCGGTCATCGGCATAGAGGCGGGCTGCGATGCGGTTGGGCCCCGGGTCCAGCGGCACTTCCAGATCCATCCGGCCCGCGCGCGTGTCCTGGCGCAGCGCGATGCGCCCATTCACCATCACATCCAGCGGGCCAAGGCCCAGGCCGCGATCGGTGGCCTGCACCGCCAGCCGCAGCGCGGTGGCACCCGCGGGCAGTTCGGCCGCCCCCCAGCCCACCGGCAGGCAGGCCGCATCGACGACCGCGCAGGCTTCCATCGGCGCGATGTTCGGCAGCCTGCCGATGCGCGCGCGCACATCGCCCAGATCGGCCATGCGCGCCGCACCCAGCGAAGCATCGCCCGCGAGCCGTGCGCGCACCGCGCTCGGCGCGTAGAGCGCGCGATAGGCCTGTTGGAAGCTTGCCCATTCCGGCGTCTGCGCGCGGCCATTGTTCAGGTGCACGCCGACCAGTTCCTGCCCGCCCAGCGGCGAATGGTCGAACAGGCCTTCGGGCGTGAACAGCACCCAGCGCCGTGCATCCGCATGCACGAAGAGCGCGGCGCGCTCGCTGATGCGGTCGGTG
Source organism: Alphaproteobacteria bacterium (assembly GCA_026400775.1). Taxonomy (GTDB): domain Bacteria; phylum Pseudomonadota; class Alphaproteobacteria; order Acetobacterales; family Acetobacteraceae; genus Rhodovarius. Next base: position 7,202 of record JAPLOK010000257.1, read on the forward strand.
ATGCCGAACCAGCGGATTGTGCCATCGCCCAACGCCGCCACCGCCCCGCCTTCGGTCGCGACCAGCGCCCAGGCGGCGCCGGGCAGCGCGAACTGGTCCAGCAGGCGGCCCGTGCGGTCGAACAGGCGCAGCGCATTGTCGGAGCCCAGCAGGAAACGCTCGTCATCGGGCAGGATGGCCAGGCTGCGGCTGTACTCGCCATCGGCCAGCCGCAGCGGCTGACCGTTCAGGCGCGGCCGGTCGCGGTTCTGCCAGTCCGTCACCGCGATGCGTGGGGCGGCATGGCGCGGGGCCAGCATGCCCGCTTCCTCACCCTGGGCGAGGCGCGCGGCCTGCGCATCGAAGGTGAAGACCGGGCCATTGGCGGCGAGCGCGAAGCGCACGCGCTGGCCATTGGCGCTGGCGCCGAAACGCGCGGCCGTGCTGCGGAAATCCGCCCCTGGTGGGGTGGGCGCCTGTGCCAGCAAGCCATCCGTGCCGATGCGGCCCCAGCCCGGATCGGCCGCCGCGAAGGCCAGCCCGCCGCCGGGCAGCGGCAGCAATTGCGCGATGGCATCGCGCGCGGCCGGAATGTCACGCGCCACACCGCGCGGCGGGAATGTCGCGCGCCACACCCAGCCCGAAATCGCCCCAGCGGCGGATGACGAAGGCGGGCGCACCCTGTGCGGGTTGTGCTGCGCGCGCGTAGCCCGCGGCGTAAAGCTGCACGCCGCCGCGTGCATCCGACGCCCAGGTGACGGCGGGCAAGCCCTCGCCGGTCAGGCCCGCGGTGTCGGGTACCAGGATCAGGCGCAGATCATGCGCGGCCAGGATTTCCACGCGCAGCCGGTCCTCGAAGCCCACCGCCAGCAGCGCGCCATCGGGTGACCAGGCAATGCCATAGGGGCGTGCGCCCTGGATCGGCACGCGTTCGGCCAGCCGCCGGCCTTGCGCGTCCAGCACGCGCACCCGGCCATCGCCGCTGGTGATGGCCAGGCGGTGCGCGGCATCGAAGGCCAGCATGCGCGCGGCCCCCTGCCAGCCATGGGAATCATCGATCAGCAGCCGACCATTGGTGGCATCGAACACCCGCACGCCGGCGCGGCCACCCAGGGCCACCGCCAGCCGCGTGCCATCGGCCGAAAGCGCCAGATGCTGCACCGGCGTGGGCAGGCCGGGCAGGCGGGCCAGCATGCGGCCGCTGGCGGTGTCGAAGACATAGACCGCGAAGGCGCCGTCCCATTCGCGTCCTGTGTGGCCCGCGACGAAGGCGCGCGAGCCATCGGGCGAGAGCGCCACCGCGTGCAGGTCGCCTTCCTCGCGCGCACCGATCGGCGGGCGCAGCACGCCGAGTGCGGTGCCGTCGGGCAAGGCCCAAAGGCGCAATGTCTTGTCATCGGCGACGGTGGCCAGCACGCGACCGGCGGCATCCACCGCCAGCCGCGAGACGGGCGCGGTGTGCGCGCCGGCCTCGATACGCAGCACCGGCGCCTGCGGCGGCAGCGCGCCTTGCGCCAGCGCCCCTTGCGCCAGCGTCTGGGTCGCGCAGGCGACCCAGACCAGCGCGAGCAGGAAGCGGCTAGCTGGCCAGTTCAAACCCACCGGCCTGCACCAGGCGCTCGGCATTGCCGACGCTGTCATTGAAGCCCTCGCGCCGGGCGATGTTGGTGGCCGCCAGCCCGCGCACATCCTGCTGGCCGAGCGAGGCCTGCTGGCTGCCCACGCCGCGCACCGCGCTGGCGGGGAAGGCATCGGCCGGCGCGAAGCCGCGCAGGCCCGATGCGGTTTCCACCTGCACCAGCCCGTCGCGGCCGGGCCGCACGGTCACGCTTTCATTGGCGGCGATGCGGCCCACTTCGGCGCTGCCGCGCTGCGGTGTCAGCTGCACCGGCACGGCGCGGCGGACGGTGGCGGTGACCGGGCGGCCGCGCTCAGCCACCGCGTTCTTGACGGCATTGCTGCCGCCGGGCAGCACATTGTCCATCGCGGTTTCGAATTCGGCGCCGCGGGTGCCGATGCGGCCGTTGATGGTGCGCGCGAGCGCGATGTCATTGGTCAGCCGGCCGCGGATTTCGGCCAGCTGCGCGGCGGCGCCGTCACGGCTGATGCGGCCCATGCGGACGCCCTGGCGAATATTCTCGGCCGCGCGGTAGCGGCAATCCAGCAGCTGGTCGAAGGCGACCTGGGTGCGGTCGAGCTCCGCATTCTCGCGTTGCAGGTCATTGAAGATCTGCGCGGTGACGGCGGCCTGGTCGCGCGCCTGGCGCTGCACCGCGCCGAAATAGCCGGTGGCCCCGCCGGCCGCGGCACCCACCGCCGCGCCGATCAAGGCGCCTTCCCACCGGCCCGAGGCAAGCCCGCCGATCAGCGCGCCGCCCAGCGCGCCGACGGCCGCACCACGCAGGATATCCTCGCCGAAGAAATTGCCGGTGCTGTCAAGTGCGACCAATTGCGCGCGGCAGGCATCGCGCCCGTCATCCATGCCGATGCGACCGGCCTGGGTGGTGACGCAGCCCGCCAGCATGAGTGATGCGGTCAGAGCCGCGGCGGCGCGGAATGATGTGCTCTTCATGCTGGCCCGTTCTCCTCAACAGAGCGTGTTGTGGGGAACGCTAGACCCGAAACGGTTACCCGCGCCAGCGCCCATTCGGATGAAGCGGTGCTTCAATTCCGCGTGACAGCGCGGATCATGCGCTGATCGCCGCTGCATAGCCGTCGCGCTGCGGGTCCGCCCCGCCTTCCAGCCGGCCATCCCACATGGTGATGCCGTGCACGGCGGCGAAGGCGTAGCTGATCGGGTGGCGTTTCACGGCATAGCCCATGCGTTCAAGCGTTACCTGTTTGCGGCGGGGTATGCGGTTCGAGATGTCCAGCACTTCGGAGGTGGCGGAGAAGCGCGGCGCGCTTGCGGCCTCCTGCATGGTCATGCCCCAGTCCAGCAGGTTCACGATGGCCTGGGCGATGGCGATGCCGATCCAGGCGCCGCCTGGCGCGCCGAGTGTGGCCACCGCGCGCGCGCCATCGAAGATGATGCTGGGCGACATCGAGGAATAGCGCCGCTTGCCCGGCGCGATGGACCCCCGGCGGCCCGGGCGCGGGTCGTACCAGTTCATCGCGCCGTTCAGCATCATGCCGGTGCCCGGCGGCATCACGCCCGAAGGCAGGCCCAGCGTATGCGTGAGCGAGACCACCATGCCGTCGCGATCGACGCAGGAGAGGGTGGTGGTGTGCGGCGGTTCCGGCGCGCGGCGGATGGTGGTGCGCTCACCAAGGCCGATGCGCGTGGCGCAGGCTTCAGCGTATTCCTCCGAGAGCAGGTGTTCGAGCGGGACGGGCATGAAATCCGGGTCGTGGACCAGCTCATCCTTGTCGCGGCCGGCGATCAGCATCGCCTCGGCGAAGGTGGCGATATAGGCGGCCGTGTTGTGGCCCAGCTCCGTCAGGTCGAAGCGCTCCAGGCATTTCAGCAGCTGCGCGATGAAGACGCCGCCGGCCGGCGGCGGCGGCAACGCGATGCGATAGCCGCGGTAGGTGATCTCCAGCGGTGCATGCCGGCGCGGGCGGAAGCTGGCCAGGTCCGCGCGGGTGATCAGCCCGCCATGGGCGGCCATGTCACCGGCGATGCTTGCCGCGATGTCGCCGCGATAGAAGGCGGCGGCGCCGTCATGCGCGATGCTGTCCAGCGCATCGGCCAGCAGCGAGTTTACCACCGCATCGCCCAGCCGCTTGGGCGTGCCGTCCGGGCGGCAATACAGCGCGCGGCCATCGGCGGTATGCGCCAGCTTGGCGGCATAGGGCAGGCGGCCATAGGCGCGTTCATCGAGGTGGAACATCGCCGCGACATGCGGCCGCACCGCCCAGCCCGCGCGGGCGATGGCGATGGCCGGCGGAAACAGCTCGGCCCAGGGCAGGCGCCCGGCCTCTGCATGCGCGGCCGAGAACGCGGCCAGGATGCCCGGCACCGTCACCGCCTGGTGGCCGAGTTCATTGGCGTGGTCGGACAGGATATAGCCGTAGCCATCGCCGCATTCGGCCTGGAAGCGCGAGGCGAACATCTCGGCCCGCGCGGCGGCGGGCGCGGTGGACAGGCCGTCCCACACCGCGTGCAGGCCGCGCACCGGGTCATGGATCTGCAGCACGCCGAGGCCGCCCATGCCGCACATCATCGGGTCCACCACGCCTTGTGCCAGCGCGCAGCCGATCGCGGCATCGAGCGCATTGCCGCCGGCGTGCAGGATTTCCTCGCCGGCTTCGACGGCTTCGGGCTGCGGCGCCACGATCATGGCGCGCGGTTCGGGCAGGCGGCGGATGGGTCGCATGGCTCTCTCTCCCCGCGGGTGGCGCGCCCCGGGTTTCGGCAAGCGGGACGCGATCCGGGCTTGGCGTCAAGCGGCCAGTATGATTACGCTTTCGAGAAGATGTCGCATCCCCTATTTGGATGAGGCGCGCAAACTTCGCCCGGCCATAGTATCGGCCCGGACGCGAACCGAGGGAGGTTGCACATGTTCCGACGTATCCTCA
>JAPLOK010000133.1 GCA_026400775.1 Alphaproteobacteria bacterium
CGCAGCGACGCAGGCGTGAAGCGGCCCGATCCTCATAACGCGGCCAGGATGGCGGCGGTCACCGCATCCAGCGGCTGCGTCGCATCGATCACCCGCCAGCGTGCGGGCTCCCGCGCCGCCTGCGCATGGAAGGCATCGCGCACGCGCTGGTGGAAGGCGATATCCAGCGCCTCATAGCGGTTGGTCTCGCCACGCGCGGCGGCGCGCGCCAGGCCCGCCTCCACCGGCATGTCCAGCAGGAAGGTCCGCGCCGGCCAGACCCCTTCCAGCGTGCCATCCACCAGCATGCGCCACAGCCCGGCATCACCGCCCTGCCCGCCCACCTGATAGGCATAGGTGCTGTCGGCGAAGCGGTCGCAGACCACGGTCGCGCCGGCTGCGAGTGCGGGGCGGATGCTGCGCGCCACATGCTCGCGCCGGGCGGCGAAATGCAGCAGCATCTCGGCGCGCGGGTCCCAGGCGCGGGACAGCAGCAGCCCGCGCGTGGCCTCCGCACCCGGCGCGCCACCTGGTTCGCGCGTCAGCAGCACCGCGCCGCGCTGCGCGAGATGGGCTGCCAGCCTGCGCGCCTGGGTGGATTTGCCCGCACCCTCCCCGCCTTCCAGCGTGATGAACATCACCCCCCGCCGAACATGCGCGAGAGCACGACGGGAATGCGCGGCACAAAGCCCAGTTGCTCCACATCCGCACCCGCATAGAGCGGGAAGGTGGCAGGCGTGACGCCGCGGCCGGAAATCTCCATCCGCCCGATCTCCTGGCCGGTCATCACGGGGGCGCGCAACGGTGCATCGTAGCGCAGCCGCGCGACCATGGATTCGCGCCAGGTGCGCGGCAGCGTCACCACCACATCGCGCCCGCCGACCATCGGCACGGTGGGGCGCACGCCCAGATGCACCGGCACCTGGTCGATCGCATCCGCCGCGCGGAACAGCACCACATTCTCGAAGTTGGAGAAGCCCCAATCCAGCAGCCGCACGCTTTCATCGGCGCGCACATTCAGGCTGGGCAGGCCGTTCACCACCATGATCAACCGCCGCCCGCCCTGGCGCGCGGTGCCGGTCAGGCCGAAGCCGGCTTCGTCGGTATGGCCGGTCTTCAGCCCATCCGCGCCGGGGAAGCGGCCGAGCAGCGGGTTGCGGTTGTCCTGGCTGACATTGTTCCAGCGGAAGCTGCGTTCGGAATAGTAGCGGTAGTGTTCCGGGAAATCGGTGATCAGCCGCTTTGCCAGCCGCGCCAGGTCCCGGCAGGTCATGCGCTGCTCGGGGTCAGGTAGCCCCGATGAATTGCGGAACTGGCTGTTGGCCAGGCCGATGCGCCGGGCGGAGGCGTTCATCATGTCCACGAAGGCACGCTCGGTCCCCGCGATGCCCTCGGCCAGCGTCACGCAGGCGTCATTGCCGGACTGCACGATCACGCCGCGCATCAGGTCCTCGACGCTGACCTGCGTGCCGAGTTCGAGGAACATGCGGCTGCCGATCGCCGAACGCGCGACCTGGCTGACGGGCAGGGTCTGCGCCAGCGTGATGCGCCCCGCGCGCAGCTGCTCGAAGACCACATACATGGTCATCAGCTTGGACATGGAGGATGGCGGCATCCGCTCATCCGCGTTCTTTTCCAGGATGGTGGCGTCGGTCTCGAAATCGACGATCAGCGCCTGGCGGGCTTGGGTATCGACCGGCCCGATGGGCGATTGCGCCGGCGCCGAGGCGGGGCGCACGGGCGGGCGCGGCTGCGGCCGGGCGGGCTGCGCGGGCGCCGGCGCGGGCGGGCGCTGCTGCGCGAGCGCGGGCGTGGCCAGCAGGCTGGCGGGGGCGATCAACAGGGTGCGGCGATGGGCCATGGCGGTGGTGTGGCCGAGATCGCGCATTTGCTCAACGGTTGTAACTGACCCCCATGCCCATCGCCGGGTCCGCCTGGATGCCATAGGGCGGGATGGGGTAGCGAATGCCGTTTTTGGCCAGCGCCTTCATGCCCTCGATCGCGCGCTTGAGGTCGGCCGGCGTCAGCGCCATCAGCATTTCCTCATCCGGCACGCCGCCATAGCGGCGCTCAGCGAAACAGGGCAGCGAGAGGCTGGGTTCGCGCGTGGCAAGCGCCCGGCCCCAGCTGTCGGCACACGCCGTCTCGCCCACCACGGACCAGTCGAAGCGCTTGTAGTTCCGATACTGCAAGCCGTTGATCAGGATGATCATCTGCCCGGGCGTGGCATAGACCAGCAGGATGTCGGGCGGGTCGATCCGCCCGGCCTCCCAGGGGCCGACGGCCATGGCCTCGTATTGGCCATACGGCACGCAGGACAGGGCTTTTTGCCGGGCGGCGGCACTCTCGGCATCGCCATGCCAGACATTGACGTAGCGCTCGCCGGTCTCGTCGCGCGGGGCCAGGCCGATCACGGCCTGGCATTGCTGGCCCACCAGGTCATCGGCGGTGATGCCCACGGTCCAGTTCAGGCGGGACGCCATGGAGACGATCTGGTCCGTGGTGTGCCGCGTCTTGGGCCGGCGGATGCGCGGGATGGCCTCCATCTCGGCCACTGTCGCGTAGAGCTTCATGGCGGTGACGGTGGTCTTGATGCGCAGCAGGGCGTTCAACTCGGCGAGTGTCGCGCGGGCATCATCGGACATGGCGGTTCCTCCGGTTCCCGCCAGCTTGCCGCGGGGCGCGGCCGGGCGCTACTCCACCACGATCCGTGCCCCCGCGAGGCCTGCCGCCACCGCTCGCACCAGCGCCTGGTCAGCCTCCGCCACACTGCCGAAAGGCCCCGCGCGCACCCGGAATTCCTGTTGGCGTGAGCGCGGCCCGACCGCCTCGGCCGTGCCACCCAGCCGGCTCGCTGCCTGGCGCGCCAGCGCGAAGGTGAAGAAGCTGCCGCCATCGACCATCAGCATCCCGGGGCGCGCGGCGCCTTGCGTGACGGTTTCGGGCAGCCGCGCGGGGGCGGCGGTGCGGCGCGGTTCGTCGGCCGCCACGGCCATGACACGCGGCGGCCCCGAGGCCGCAACGCCGCGCGCGCCTTCTGGCGGAGCCAGGCTCTCGCGCCCCACTGCGCCCACCGGTGCGGCGGTGAAACCCACCTGCACGCGATCGCCCTCCAGCACCTCTGCGGCGGTGCGGCTTTCCTCGCCCAGCACTTCCAGACGTGCCTGGAATGGCACGCCCGGCAGCGCGCCCAGCAATTCACCGGCACGGCGCGAGACACCCAGGAACCGCCCGCGCTCCACCGGGCCGCGGTCATGCACGCGCAGCAGCAGCGCGCGGCCGTTTTCCAGGTTGGTCACCAGCACGATCGCGGGCAGTTGCAGCGTGCGGTGGGCTGCCAGCATAGCGGTCGGGTCCGTCACCTCGCCATTGGCGGTGCGGCGCGGCGTGCCGGCGGACAGCACCACGGCCAGCCCCTGTTCGACCAGCGCGTAATCCTCGCGCGGGTAGGACCAGTGCCCGCCCAGCTGATAGCCCGCGCCCACCACATAGCGCGGCTCGGGCACCAAGACCGGCCCGCGCGCGCAGGCGGCGAGCAGCAACAGCAGAAGCAGCGCGCGTGTCACGGAATGACCCGCTCACCCAGCATGCCCACCACCAGCGTGTAGAAATTCGACGGGTTGTAGCGGCGGATGGCGTGGAAATTCGGCAGCGCCATGAACACCTGCGGGCCGGTCTGCTGGTTGGCGGGAAGGATAATGCCGCCGCGGCCATTGCCCAGCGGCCGGCCATCGGCGCGTTGCACGCCCAGCCGCGCCCAGTCGGACAGGCTGCGCCACTCCTCGGCCGCGCGCGGGCGGGAGGGTTCGACCAGGTTCATGTCGAAGCCCGCGGGCAGCAGGATTTCGAAGCCCCAGCCCTCGCCCTCGCGCCAGCCGGAGCGGGCGAGGTAATTGGCGATGCTGCCCAGCGCGTCGCCGGTATTGGTCCAGATGTCGCGGCGGCCATCGCCGTCGAAATCGACCGCCAGCCGCTCGAAGCTGCTGGGCATGAATTGCGGCTGGCCCATCGCGCCGGCATGGCTGCCGATCATGCGCTCTGGCGCGATATGGCCGGCATCCAGGATGCGCAAGGCGGCCAGCAATTCGGCGCGGAAGAAGGCGGCGCGGCGGCCCTCCCAGGCGAGTGTGGCCAGTGCCTCGATCACGCGGAAATTGCCGGAAAAGCCGCCGTAATTCGTCTCCAGCCCCCAGATGCCCAACACCACGCGGCGGGAGACACGGTAGCATTGTTCCACCTGTTGCAGCAGCGCATTGTGCTCAAAGAAGGCGCGGCGGCCATGGTCTATGCGCTGCTGCGAGAGGCGGCCGTCGCGATATTGCTGCCAGCTCAAGGTGAATTCGGCCTGACGGCGGTCCAGTTCCAGTACGCGCTCATTCGGGCGCACCCCCTGGAAGGCGCGGGACAGCGTCGCCTGCGAGACACCGGCAGCCGCGGCCTCACGGCGCACGGCGGTCACGAAGGCCTCGAAGCTGCCTTGCTGCGCAGCAGCTATCCCAGGACATGCCAGAACCGGAATCACCCTGATCAGAATCGACCTGCTGAACCCTGCCATGCCCTGTCA
>JAPLOK010000443.1 GCA_026400775.1 Alphaproteobacteria bacterium
AGGTGTGGCCCAGGTTCAGCAGCGCGCGGCCGCCATCGGGCGCTTCCTCGAATTCATCGGCCGCGACGACGGCGGATTTCAGCTTGCAGGACTCCAGCACGGCATGGGTTAGCGCGGCGGGGTCGCTGGCGATGGCGGCGGGGCCATGCGCCTCGCACCATTCCCACAAGGCGCCCTGCAACAGGCCGTGCTTGGCAACCTCCGCCCAGCCGGCGCGCAATTCGCGCGGCGGCAGCGTGGCCAGCGCATCGGCATCGGCCAGCACCGCGCGCGGCTGGTGGAAGGCGCCGACCAGGTTCTTGCCATGAACAGTATTGATGCCGGTCTTGCCGCCGACGGAACTGTCGACCTGGGCGAGCAGCGTGGTCGGACATTGCACGAAGGGCAGGCCGCGCAACACGCTGGCGGCGACGAAGCCGGCCAGGTCACCCACCACGCCGCCGCCGAGCGCGATGACCGCCGTGCGCCGATCGGCGCGCGCGGCCAGCACCGCATCCACCAGGCGCTGGTATTGGGTGAAGGATTTGCTGCCCTCGCCCGGCGGCACCAGCAATTCGGCGATGATGTCGAAACCGCCCGCGGCCAGGCCGCCGCGCAACCGTGGCAGATGCAGCCCGGCCACGCTTTCATCCGAGATCACCACACAGCGCCGGCCGGGCAGGCTGTCCGCTAGCTCCACGCCGGCGCGTTCCAGCAGGCGCGGGCCGATCACGATCGGGTAGCCGCGGCCGCCCAGCGGCACATGCAGCCGTGCCGGCGCCTGGTGCTCGCGCAGCGTCTGCCCCACGCGGCGCATGGTCTGGTCGGGGTGTTCGTCGGAGCAATCCACGGTGATATCGGCCTGGGCGAAGAGCGGGTGTCGGGCCTGGGCCAGGCGTTCCAGCACATCGGCCGGATTCTGGTTCAGGAAGAGCGGCCGGTGCTCACGCCCCTGCACGCGGCGCAGCAGCACCGGCAAGGCGCAGCGTAGCCAGACAGAGGTGCAGTTCGCCGCGCGGATGGCAGCGCGCGTCGTGGCATCGGCGAAGGCGCCGCCGCCGGTCGCCAGCACCACCGGCGGGCCGGCCAGCAACCGCGCGATCACGCGGCGCTCGCCATCACGGAAATGCGCTTCGCCGTATCGCGCGAAGATCTCGGTGATGGGGATGCCGGCTGCGGTTTCGATCTCGTGATCGGCGTCCAGGAAGGGCAGATGCAGGCGCGCGGCCAGGCGGCGGCCGATGCTGGTCTTGCCGGCGCCGGGCATGCCGACCAGCACGATGCTGCGCTGTGGCGCTGCGGGTTCAGGCAGGGGCGCGTCCTGCTGGGCCAGGTTGATTGACACGTCACACAGCGTCTAGCACACCGCGCAACCGGTTCCGAAAGACCCCTTGACCGATGTTCCGCCGTCCCATCCTGCTGCTGGTGTTCCTGCTGCTCTGTGCGGCGGTGGGCGGGGTATTGTGGCTGGCCGCCTTCCCACCCGCCGTGCCGCCGGCCGCGGTCGAGCGCACCCTGCCGAACGACCGCTTCAACCTGCGGTGATCGCGGCTTCCACGGCGTCGCCGAAGCGCTCCACGATCATGTCGATCTCGGCCGCCGTGACATTGTAGGGTGGCGCGAGAATAACATGGTCGCCCTGCCGACCATCGATGGTCCCGCCCATCGGGTAGCAGCCCAGGCCGCGCTTGTAGCTCTCCGCGCCGACGCGCGCATGCAGCTTGCGCGCGGGGTCGAACACCGCCTTGGTGCCGCGATCCGCCACCAGTTCCACCGCCCAGAACAGGCCGCGGCCGCGCAGATCGCCGACATGGGCGTGGTTGCCCAGCCGCTCGGTCAGGCCCGCTTCCAACCGCGTGCCCATGCTGTTGATGTTGGAGAGCAGGTTTTCCTCGGCGATCACGCGCTGCACGGCGAGTGCGGCGGCGCAGGCCATGGGGTGTGCCTGGTAGGTGTGGCCATGCATGAAGGCGCCGGAACCCGCGCGGATGGGTGCTACGACGCGATCAGTGGCCAGGATGCCGCCGATGGGCTGGTAGCCGCCACCCAGCCCCTTCGCGATGACCTGGATATCGGGCGTGATGCCCTCGGCTTCCCAGGCGTGCAGCGTGCCGCAGCGGCCCATGCCGGACATGACTTCGTCCAGAATCAGCAGCGCGCCGTGGCGATCGCAGACGTCGCGGATGGCGCGGAAATAGCCGGGCACCGGGGCTGCGCAGCCGAGGGTCGCGCCGACCACAGTCTCGGCGCAGACGGCGGCGATGGTGTCGGGGCCGAGGCGCTGGATTTCCGCTTCCAGTTCGCAGGCCAGGCGGGCGGCGTAGTCGGCTTCGGTCTCATCATCGCGCTGGTCGCGATAGGCGTAGCAGGGTGCGACATGGCTGAAGGCGGTGGAGAGAAGCGGCTGGTAGGGCGCGCGGCGCATGGCATTGCCGCCAGCGGCCAGCGCTCCCAGCGTGTTGCCGTGATAGGATTGCCGGCGCGCGATGAAGCGCGTGCGCTGCGGCTGCCCGGCTTCGATATGGTGTTGCCGCGCGAGCTTGAGCGCGGCTTCCATCCCCTCCGAGCCTGACGACACGAAATAGGCGTAGGTGAGGCCGCCGGGTTGGTGGCCGACCAGGGTTTCCGCCAGTGCCTCCGCGCTTTCGCAGCTGAACAGCGCGGTGTGCGCATAGGTCAGGCGTGACATTTGCTCCGCCATCGCCGCCAGCACCTTCGGGTGGCCATGGCCCAGGCAGGCGACGGCCGCACCGCCCGAGGCATCCATCACGCGATGCCCGTCTTTCGCGGTCAGCCAGATGCCCTGGCCATGCACGGCGATGGGCGGTTGCGCGTTGAGGTTGCGATGGATCAGCGGCATCAGGGTGTCAGGCCTCCCACGGTGGCGCCCACCATGCAGCAGGCGATGGTCGCGCACCACAGGCTTGGCCAGCCCAGTGCGAGGATATCCGCGCGGCGTTCGGGGCACATGGCGCACATCCCGCCCAGCATGATGCCAAGCGAGCCGATATTGGTGAAGCCGCAGAGCGCATAGGTCAGGATCAGGCGCGAGCGTTCCGACAGGCCCGCGCCGCCCGATTGCGCGAGCTGGAGGTAGGAGACGAACTCGTTGATGACGAGCTTCACGCCGAGCGATTGCGCGACAGTGGCGCTTTCCGCCCAGGGCACGCCCATCATCAGCGCCAGCGGGCGGAAGATCCAGGCGGCGATGCCCTCCAGCGTGAAGGGCGCGATGATGATGTTGATGAGCGCCACGAGAGCCACGAAGACAATGAGCATCGCCATGATGCCGAGCAGGAGTTGCAGCCCATCCTGCGTGCCCTGCACCAGCGCCTCCATGCTGCTGCCGTAGAGGGGTGGTGCGGTGGCTTCGGCGCGGTCGGCGGCGGCATCCACCGGGCGCATCAGCAGCGCGGCCAGGACCGAGGCGGGGGCGGCGATGAGGGACGCGGCGAGCAACTGGCCGGCGGCGTCCGGCACCACCGATGCGATGAGCGTGGCGTAGACGACCAGCGTATTGCCGGAGATGGTGGCCAGCCCCGCCACCATGACGACGAACATCTCCGCCCGCGAAAGCCGCGCGAGCCAGGCGCGGATCAGCAGCGGCGCTTCGACCATGCCGACAAACACGTTCGCCGCGACGGAGAAGCCAGCGGCGCCACCCAGCCCGAACAGCCGCGTGATGCCGCGCGCCATCAGCCCGACCAGGAATGGCAGCACGCGCCAGTGGTACAGCAGCGCGGACAGCGCGCCGACCAGCAGCACCAGCGGCAGCGCCTGGAAGAACAGGATGAAGCTGGCGCCAGGCGTGGCTTCCGCAAACGGCAAGGGCCCGCCGCCGAGATAGCCGAAGACCAGCGCCGTGCCGGCCTGCGTCGCGCGCGCCAGTGCCGCCACAGCATCACCGACATAGCCGAAGACGGCGCGCAGCGGCGGGATGTGCAGCATGGCAGCACCCAGTGCCAGCGTGGACGCCAGCCCCGCGATCACCACGCGCGGCGCCACGCGGCGGCACCCGCCGGATGCCCAGGCCAGCAGGCAAAGCCCGAGCAAGCCGGCGAGCGACGCCAGCTGGTTCACGGCGCTTCCTCGTCCTCGATGTCGGTCTCGGTCGGGCCAATCAATTGGCTGGCGGATTCGGGATCCATGGCTTCGACGCCACGCAACTTCTTCACGATGGTCTGCGTGCGTCTTTGCGCCTTGCCGATCGTCGTGGTGACAGTCCCGATCTGCTTGGCGGTCAACCCCAGAAGCTGATCCATCTGGGCCATTTCGGCCTTGGTGGCCGACAAGAGTCCTTTCACGCTCTCCGCGTTCTTGGACAACGCCAAGGATACATGACCCAGCTGGATGGTGCGCAGCATCGCCGGCAGCAACGATGGCCCCAGCAGGACGATTTTGTGCTCTCTGCCGATCCGATCGATCAGGCCTGGTACGCGAGCGACTTCAGCGTACAAGCCCTCGGTCGGCAGATAGAGCACGGCGAATTCGGTCGTGCGTGGCGGATTGATGTATTTTTGCGCGATCTTCGCAGCTTCCTGCCGGATCCGAGTTTCCAGCGCGCGGCGAGCTTGCGCCTCTGCTGCGACATCTGCCGCATCCCAGGCGGCTTGCAGGCGTTCGAAGTCCTCAGTCGGGAACTTGCTATCGATCGGCAACAATACGCGCTGATCGCCAGTATTTGGCATGACGACACAGAACTCGACCGCGTCGGCGCTGCCCTCCTTCACCTTCACATTCTGCTCGTAGGCGCCGGGCATGATGTCATCCAGCAGCGAACGCACCTGCGTTTCCGCCCAGCCGCCGCGCGTCTTCACATTGCCGAACAGCCGCTTGATGTCGCCGATCTGCGCGGTGACGGCCTGCACATCTCCCATCGCCTTCTGCACGGCGGTGAATTGGTCGATGACGCGGTTGAAGCTTTCCGCCATCTTCTTCTCGACAGCATCGGCGAGCTGTTCGTTCACGCTCTTCTGGATGTCGGCCAGGCGCGCGTCATTGGCTTCGCGCATTTCCTTCAGGCGGTCTTGCAGTGCCTCCGCCGCGCGCGCCGTCTTCTGCGCCAGGGCCGTGCTGCCCTGGACCTGCAACACATTCGCGGTCAGCTCGGACATCGCGGCTTGCAGCGCCGCCTTGGCCTGGGCTTCCGCGGTGCGCGCATCCGAAAAACCCTGCGCGGCGGCGGCGGCGGCTTGCGCATGCATGCGCGTCAGGTCGGCGGTCAGCCGCGCGAGCGCTTCGCCTTGCTGCTTCTGCGCGTCAGACAAGGTGGCCTTGATTTCGCCCGTCAGACTGCCGAGCCGCTCGGCCTGCCTGTCCTGCGCCGCCTGTAACAGCGCAATGCCAGGATCGGCGGGTCGCCCACGCAGCAACAGCACCAGCAACAGAACGATGACCGCCGCGAGCAATGCGGCGACGAGGATCGTCTCCACGCTCAATGCCGAAAGTGCCGCATGCCGGTGAAGACCATCGCAAGCCCGGCTTCGTCGGCTGCCGCGATCACTTCCGAATCGCGCATCGACCCGCCGGGCTGGATCACCGCCGTGGCACCGGCCGCAGCGGCGGCCTGCAAGCCATCAGCGAAGGGGAAGAAGGCGTCGGAGGCGACCACGCTGCCTTGCGCCAGCGGCGCGTCGCTGCCCTCGGCGCGCGCCGCCTCTCCGCTTTTCCAGGCGGCAATGCGGCTGCTGTCCAAGCGGCTCATCTGGCCCGCGCCGATGCCCACCGTCGCGCCCGATTTCGCATAGACGATTGCGTTGGACTTCACATGCTTCGCCACCCGGAAGGCGAAAATCATGTCGGCCAATTCCTGCGCAGTCGGCGCACGCTTCGTCACGACGCGCAACGCCGCCGCATCCACCCGCCCCGCATCGCGCGACTGCGCCAGGAAGCCTCCGCCCACGCTGCGATAGACCATGCCGGGCGCCGCCGGGTCGGGCATGCCGCCGGACAGCAGCAGGCGCAGATTCTTCTTCCGGGTGAAGATGGCGATGGCGTCGTCATCGGCTTCGGGCGCGATCACCACTTCAGTGAACAGCGCCGCCATCTTCTCGGCCGCCGCCGCATCCAGCCGGCGGTTGACGGCGATGATGCCGCCAAAGGCGCTGACCGGATCGCAGCGCAAAGCAAGGTCCCAGGCTTCGCTCAGTGTCGCACCCTCGGCAACACCACAGGGGTTGGCGTGCTTCACGATCACCACCGCCGGATGATCGAATTCCGCCACGCATTCGAAGGCCGCATCGGTGTCGTTGAGGTTGTTGAAGGATAACTCCTTGCCCTGCACCTGCCGCGCGGTGGCGATGCCCGGCCGTGCGCTGCCATCCAGGTAGAAGCCGGCGCGCTGGTGCGGGTTTTCGCCATAGCGCAGCGTCTGCGCGAGCGTGCCGGCGAAGGCCAGGCGTGGCGGGAATTCCTGGCCCAGCTGGCCGGCAAACCATGTGCTGATCGCGGCGTCATAAGCCGCAGTGCGGGCATAGGCGCTGGCTGCGAATTCGCGACGCATCGCGGCGGTGGTGCCGCCCGCTGCCATAACCGCCTGCATCTGCGCAGGCTCCGTCAGCACCGCCACATGCGCGTGGTTCTTGGCGGCACTGCGGATCATCGCCGGGCCGCCGATATCGATATTCTCGATGCAGTCATCGAAGGCCGCACCACGGGCGACCGTTGCCTCGAAGGGGTAGAGATTCACCGCCACCAGATCGATCGCCGCG
>JAPLOK010000047.1 GCA_026400775.1 Alphaproteobacteria bacterium
CGGGATCGGCGCATAGAGTTTTTTCTCAACAAACCGCACCGGCCCGCACCCCCACCCGGCCACCCAATTCAGCACACTGCCGTTGGGTGGCCGGGCGGGGGTGCGGGCCGGTGCAGGTTCAGCGTGAGCGGAAAAAACTCTGGAGCATGATGAGTTCACACAGCCTGCTCCAGCTCCTTTTGGAGAGCGGGATTCAGCGCTTTCGGTGATTCCACCTCAACGCATCCCGCTCTAGGCGCAGGGCGGGAGGCCGGCGCGAACCGGCCTCTCGGCGATCAGAACAGCCGCAGGCCGCCCAGGAAGCTGCCTGTGGCGGGGCGCTGGATGATCGGCGTCTCGCCATCGGTCACTTCACGGCCGAGGGCGGCGTTTTCGCGCAGGCGCTGGGCTTCGCGCGCGGGGTCCACGGCGGTGCCGGGGGCGGATGGTTCGCGCCAGAACATCAGCCGCTCGGTCAGGTTGCGGTCGGCGGCGTTGATGCGCAGGCTGTCCTGGTCGATGCGGTCGCGGATATCGGCGGGCGCCCCGCGGCCGGAGGCTGCGATCAGCGCCGATTCGCCGGCGGTGCGGCCAGCGCCGGCACGGGCCGAGAGTGCTGCGTTGGGCGTCAGCACGGCTTCGGCCTGTTGCCGGGCCGAGACTTCCTGCGGGCGCGGTGCGCCAGGGCGCGGGGCCGGCAGATCGGCCATCGATGGCGGCATGGAGAGCGGCGCGCGGGTCTGCACCTGGAATTCATCCGGCGCATCGCGCGTGAAGCCGAAGCTGCGCGAGAGGTTGGACTGGTTGCCGCAGCCGACCAGCGGCAGCGCGACCAGGGCAAGCAGGATGGCGGGGCGGAGGGTCATGGGCTGTGCGTAGTCCGCTTCTGGGGCTGAAACAAGGCATCATACACAAGGGCGAGCACGCCCAGCACGATCGCGGCATCGGCCACATTGAACACGTACCAGTGCCAGCCCCAGGCATGGACATCGACGAAATCCACCACCGCGCCGAAGCGCAGCCGGTCGATCACATTGCCGATCGCGCCGCCGATGACGGCGCCCAGCGCATAGGCCACCAGCCGGTTCTCGGCCTTGTGGAGCCAGCGCAGCAGGAAGCCCGAAATGGCGAGTGCGACGGCGGCGAGCAGCACATGGTTCCAGGCGCCATCGCCCGAGAGCAGGCCGAAGGTGACGCCGCGGTTCCAGACCATGGTGAGGTCGAGACCCACGGGGCCGAGTTCCAACAGCGGGATGTTGCGCGCGGTCGGCAGGTCCACCACGAAGAGGATCCACCATTTGCTGATCTGGTCGGCCACCAGCAGCACGGTTGCGAAGATCAGGCCCTGGCGGAACATCAGGCGTTGACCACGGCGTCACAGCGGCGGCAGAGGCCGGTCTCGGCGCTGACTTCGGGCAGCACCTTCCAGCAGCGTTCGCATTTGCTGCCGGGCGCGCGGGCGAAGCCCACGGCCAGGGTGTCGGCCGTGCCCAGGGTAATGCCGGAGGTGATGCACAGCTCCGCCCAGGCCTCAGCCGGCAGCAGCGCGGCATCCTCGGCCGGCAGGTTGAGGCTGGGCGCGGCCTGCAGGCTGGCGCCGATCTCGCCACTGGCGCGGGCCTGTTCGAGCACCGTGGTGACCTCGCGGCGGATGCCGCGGATGCGCTCCCATTTCGCGGCCAGCGCGGCATCCCGCCACTCAGGCGGAATGCTCGGGAACAGCTCCAGATGCACGCTGCTGTCATCGCCCGGGAAGCGCGCGAGCCAGGCTTCCTCGGCGGTGAAGCACAGCACCGGGGCGAACCAGGTGGTCAGGCAGCGATGCAGCATGTCCAGCACGGTGCGGACCGCACGACGGCGTGGCGCGTCCTGCCCATCGCAATACAGCGCGTCCTTGCGCACATCGAAATAGAAGGCCGAGAGGTCATTGTTGCAGAAGCCATGCAGCTCTGGGATCACGCCGTTCCAGTCATGGCTGCGCACGGCTTCACGCACCCGCGCATCCAGCTCCGACAGGCGATGCAGCACCCAGCGTTCCAGTTGCGGCAATTCGGCATAGGGCAGCTTCTCCGCATCCGAGAAGCCATCCAGCCCGCCCAGGATCCAGCGCAGCGTGTTGCGGATGCGGCGATAGAGCTCGGCCTGCTGCTTCAGGATGGCCGGGCCGATGCGAAGGTCCTGCGCGGTGTCGGAATTCATCACCCACAGGCGCAGGATATCGGCGCCGTAGTCCTTCAGCACGACCTGCGGCTCGGTCGTGTTGCCGAGCGACTTGGACATCTTGCGGCCCTGTTCGTCCAGCACGAAGCCATGCGTCAGGATCGCCTTGAAGGGCGCGACACCGCGCGTGCCCACGGCCTCCAGCAGGGAGGAATGGAACCAGCCGCGATGCTGGTCCGAGCCTTCCAGGTACAGATCCGCGGGGAAGGGCAGGTTGCGCTGCGGCAGCACGAAGGCATGGGTGGAGCCTGATTCGAACCAGACATCGACGATGTCCATCACCTGTTCGTAGTCTGCGGGGTCGCGGCCCGGCCCCAGGAAGCGGGCGGCCGCACCCGGCTTGTACCAGGCATCCGCGCCCTCCGCGCTGAAGGCATCCACGATGCGGTCCAGCACCGCCTGGTCGCGCAGCGACTCGCCGGTCTTCTTGTCGACGAAGACGGCGATCGGCACGCCCCAGGCGCGCTGGCGGCTGATGCACCAGTCGGGCCGGGCTTCGACCATGCCGCCGATGCGGTTGCGCCCGGAATCGGGCACGAAATGCGTGGCATCGATGGCGGCCAGCGACTTGGCGCGGATCTGGTTTTGGTCATCCATGGCGATGAACCATTGCGGCGTGGCGCGGAAGATGACGGGCTTCTTGGAGCGCCAGCTATGCGGGTAGCTGTGGGTGATGAAGCCGCGGCCCGCCAGGGTGCCCAGCGCCTCCAGCGCGGCCCAGACCGCCTCATGCGCCTTGAACACATGCAGCCCGGTGAAGCCCGGCGCCTGCACGGTATAGGTGCCGTCATCGCCCACGCATTCGGGCACCGGCAGGCCATGCGCGCGGCCGAGGTTGAAGTCATCCTCGCCATGGCCGGGCGCGATGTGCACGATGCCTGTGCCGGCATCATCGGTGACGAAATCGCCGGCCAGCAGCGGCGCCTCATACTGATATTCGCCGACATGCCCGCGCAGCGGCGCGGCGCAGATGCCGCCGGCCAGTTCCGTGCCCGGAAACACCCGCGCCACGGTGTGGGCCGCGATGCCGCAGGCCGCGCAGACATCGGGCAGCAGCTTCAGCGCCACCACCAGGCGCGTGCCGGGCTTGACCAGTGAGCCCTCGGCCACGCCCTGCACATGCACGAGCGCGTATTCAAGCTCCGGCCCATAGGCCAGGGCGCGGTTGGCCGGGATGGTCCAGGGCGTGGTGGTCCAGATGACGATGTTGGCACCGACCAGGTCGGCGGCCGCCCCGCGCAGCACCGGGAACAGCGCGTAGAGAATCGCGGATTTGTGGTCGTGGTATTCGATCTCGGCCTCGGCGAGTGCGGTCTTCTCCACCGGGCTCCACATCACCGGGCGCAGGCCGCGATACAGGCTGCCATTCATCAGGAAGCGGCCGATCTCGACCATGATCAGCGCCTCGGAGCGCAGATCCATCGTGGCGTAAGGCTTGTCCCAATCGCCTTCCACACCCAGGCGCTTGAATTCGCCGCGCTGGAATTCCAGCCATTTCTGCGCATAGGCCCGGCATTCGGCGCGGAATTCCAGCAACGGCACCTGGTCCTTGTCCTGCTTGCGGGCGCGGTATTCCTCCTCGACCTTCCATTCGATCGGCAGGCCGTGGCAGTCCCAGCCGGGGATATAGTCGGCATTGAAGCCCGACATCTGCGCCGCGCGGTTGATCACATCCTTCAGGATCTTGTTCAGCGCGTGCCCGATATGCAGCGGGCCATTGGCATAGGGCGGGCCGTCATGCAGCACGAAGGCCGGGCGATCCTTCGCGGCATCCCGAAGCCGCTGATACATCCCCATGCGCTGCCAGCGGGCCAGCAATTCGGGCTCGCGCTTGGGCAATTCGCCACGCATGGGAAAGGGCGTGGCGGGCAGGAAGACCGGGCTGCGATAGTCGCGGGCGGGTGCGTCGTTCATGGTGGTTCCGTGGGCGCTTGGCCCTGGCAGATCGTGGCGCGCGAGAAGTCCCGGCCCCCTCAGGGGACCGGGCGGAGAATTCGCCGAGGCGGGCGCGCATGCATGCCGCAGATATGCTGGCGTTGCGGGGGTCTGGTCAAGGC
>JAPLOK010000380.1 GCA_026400775.1 Alphaproteobacteria bacterium
CCCGCCTTCGAGTTCGTCTTCCACTTCAATCGACAGGCCCGGCAGGCGAACAAGATCGTGCCCTGCAAATGGGCTGGCACGCCGAACAAGGGCAGCGGCCTGCGTGCCGCGGACGGCACCATCTCGGAATACCAGCACGCGGGCCTGCCGGTGCAGGATTTCCGGATCCCAGACAACGTGCTGCGCCTCACCCGCCACAAGGGCCGCGGTATCGAGACCAAGCACCCCGCGGTGTTCCCGGTGGTGCTGCCCGAGTTCCTGATGCGCACATACACCGACGAGGGCGAGGTCGTGTTCGAACCGTTCGGTGGCAGCGGCACCACTATTCTCGCGGGCCAGCGCACCGATCGCCGCGTGCGCGCGATCGAGTTGGCACCGGCCTATGTCGATCTGGCGATCGCCCGCTGGCGGATGCTGCATCCGGACATGCCGGTGACGCTGGCGGACGATGGCCGCGACTATGACGCCGTCGCCGCGGCGCAGCACGACATCCCAATCGAGCGCCCGCGCCGCCTGGCTCCAGACAGCTTCGGGGTCGGCGCGCCAGGCAGCTTACGCAGCATCATAGCCGCCGCCCGCCCCGCCGCTGCCGTCCATGTCCGCCTGCCCTGTGCCGCGCGCGTCTTTGCGCATCTGTGTCGGGCCACAGCCTGCGCCGCTCCCCGCGGGGGGGTCAACCGTGCCATCCTGTCAGACATGGCGGGACGCTTTCACGAGACCTTGCGCAGCCTGTTGGGACCCTGGAGGGCGGAGAAGCCGCCGCTGCCGGAACGCTGGCGCGCACCACCGCCCGGCGCCGTGCTCGCGCAGCGCTACGTGGTGTTCGACCTGGAAACCACCGGCCTGGCCCCCAGCCGCGGCGACCGGCTCGTGCAGATCGGCGCCGTGCGCCTCGAAGCAGGGCAGGAGGCCGCCAGCTTTACAACGCTGGTGAATCCGGGTCGCGGCATCCCCGCGCTGTCCACCCGCTTCCACGGCATCACCGACGCGATGGTGGCGGATGCACCCAGCATCGCCGATGCCGTTGCCGCCTTCGCGGCCTTCGCCGGCGATGCGGTGCTGGTAGCGCACAATGCCGCCTTCGACCGCACCGTGCTCACCGCCGCCGAGCAGCAGGACGCAACGCCGATCCACAACCCGATGCTCTGTTCGCTGCTGCTCGCGCGCTGGCTGCAACCGCGGGAGCTCGACATGTCGCTCGATGGGCTGTGTGGCCGACTCGGCATCGTGATCGAGGGGCGGCATCATGCGCTGGGCGATGCACGCGCCACCGCTTCGCTGTGGCTGCACCTGCTGGGGCGCGTGACGGCCAGCGGCATCGATGAATTGCCGGAAATCGCCAAGCGCTCACGCATGCGCGATGGGATTGCCGAAGGCCCGCAGAAATTCTGAAAGCCATCACCAGACCCGCCCGGTGAACCCCGCGAAGGTCGCGTTGGCGAAACCACGCGCTGCGCGCAACGCATCGCGAAGCGCCTTGCGTCGCACCTCCGGCAGCGCCGCCGTATCCACGAGATTGCCGGGCGCCAGCCCCTCGGCATGATCCGCCAACTGCTGCCGCAGCAGGATATCCAGCAGCGTGGCGAAGCCAGCCTGCAGCCGTGCGCCCTCGGCCGCCGACAGCCGGCCGAGGGCGGCAAGGCCGACCAGGCGCTCCGGCGTGCCGCACGCCATCACCCCGGCCGACAGCGCCGCCAGGCGCGCCGCTGCGACCAGCGGCATAAGCCCATGCAGCTTGAGGTCGGTGCGCGTGCCTGGGCCCGGCTCGTCATCCGCGAAACCACCCCAGAAGGTCAGGCCGATGCCCAGCTGGCTGTTCTGCGCGGCCAGCGCCGCCAGCATGGCGGGCTGTTCCTCCAATGTCTGGCCGACATGGCGGCGCAGTTCCTCGCCCCAGGCCGCGGCGCCCTCGGCCACACGGAAATCCAGGAAGATGTCGGCGAACAGCAGCGCCGCGCCGCGCCGTCGCCGGGCCCAGCCATCGAACTGCGCGCACCATTGCCGCCGCGTCTTCCGCCAGAGCGGGTTCTGCGCCATCACGCCGCCCTTGCAGAATTCGAAGCCCGCGGCGTCCAGCATAGCGCAGAACCTCGAGGCGACCGGGCGGAACCACGCATCTACCACAGCGTGCTCGGCATCGGGGTAGTCGTCGAGGATCAATCCATTGTCCTGGTCTGGCGCCAGCAGCGATTCGCCACGGCCGAGGCTGCCCATCACCAGCAACGCGAAGGGCACCGGCGGCGGCGGGGCCTCGGCCAACGCGCGCGCCAGCACATGACGGTGCAGGTCGAGGTTGATGCCATTCACCAACGTCATGGCGTCAGGCGCCGGCAGCCCCTCGTCCAGCAGGGCCGCCGCCACGCCGGCCTGGGCTCGCTTCACCGCGTCATCCGCGCCGGACAACGCATCGAGATGCGTCAGCATGCGGCTGGAGACGGCGGCCAGCGCCTCCGCACGATGCAGCAGGCCAACGCAACGCCCTGCGGCATCAACCACCGGCAGGTGTCGCAGCCTGTGCGCGCGCAGCAGCGCCACCGCGCGCCACATGCCCTCCTGCGCGCCGCAGGCGATCACCGGCGCGCTCATGGCCGCCGCGAGCGGGGCCTCCGCAGGTATCCGGAAGGTGACACGGCGCGCCACATCCTGCTCAGTCAGGATGCCGAGCAGCCGGCCGTCGCCATCCACTCCCAGCACGCAGGAGGCCCGCGCGGCGCCCATCGCGGCAATCGCCGCGCCGAGCGGTGTCGCGGGCGCCAGGCAGGGAGGCGGCCGGGCCATGGCCTCGGCCACGGCGCCGACTAGCGCGATTGCCGGGCTTGTCGCTGTGCTGCCAGGCATGGCGGCGCTCCTCCTCGCTGGCCAAGCCTATCGCCATGACATGGCCAGTGTCACCGCCAGAGGCCATGCGGAATCGCCGATCATGATGTGATCCAAACTGCCGAAACATAGCAATTCCGCGCCGCTGCATCTTGCTTGGCTCGTGCGCGGCACAGCGCGAATGGTCCGTCACACGCAGGGGATGCCCTGCACCACACGACGGAGACCACCATGACCGACCGCGAAGCCCGCGCCGCCCGCAACCAGGAAAACAGTCTGGCCGCCTTCCTCGCGAAGAAGGCCGAATTCGACGCCCTCCTCGCCAAACTTCAGCAGGCCAGCGACGACCATTTCGGCGCGGACCCCGAGACGGTGCTTTGGGGCGAAGCGGCCTGGCTTTCGGATGCGACGGCGAAGCTGAAGGACATCGCGGACCATCATTTCCGCCGCGGCGAATACGCAGCCTGACGGGACCCCATCGCAGCTTGCTGCGATGGGAACCCGACGTGGGCCACTTCCGCACCGCCCCGACCGGCAGCGCCGGCGGGGCTCCCGGCAGTAGGGGCCGATGACCGGCACCCGGAACCGGAGACCACCACGATGACCAAGCTTTCCGACACCCAGCGCGTGATCCTCACCGCCGCGGCACAGCACGAAATGGGCCTAGCCCGCGGGCCAAAGGCCCTGCCGGCCGGGGCCCGCAACGCGGTGTTCCGCAGCCTGATCAAGGCCAACCTGCTGACCGAGATCAACGCCCCGCGCGAGCATGTTGACCTGGGCTGGCGCCAGGACGAGGACGGCACCTGGATCGTGGCGCGCATCACCGACGAGGGGCTGCGCGCCATCGGCATCGACCCGAACGAGGGCGACGCGGGGGCCGGCGAGCCCGACTGCTCCGGCATCGAGGGCAGCGTGCCCGACACGGCGCCC
>JAPLOK010000397.1 GCA_026400775.1 Alphaproteobacteria bacterium
ATGACCGTGGTGGGCAGGCCGCGCACGCCGAATGCGCGGGCCGCAGCGCCGCGCGGGTCCAGCAGAATGGGCAGGTGTTGCAGCGCGAGTCTGTCGTAGAAGGGCCGCACCTGCGCTACCCCGCCACGGTCCGATGACAAGGGCAGCACCAGGATTCCCTCGGGCTTGAGCAATGCCTGCGCCCGGTCGAAGGCGGGCATTTCGGCGACGCAGGGCGGGCACCAGGTGGCCCAGAAATTCAGCACCAGCGCCTGACCGGCATGGCTGGCCGCGGTCAGTGTCGCGCCGGCTTCGTTGAAGAACTGGAATTCAGGCAGGGGGCGCGTGCCCTCGCGCAGGCGGCGCAGCCCATTATCCGCCGCCGCCCGCGCTGGACGCGCCAAGGCCGGTGCTGCAAACAGCCCAAGCGCCGCGGAACGGCGTGTCAGCGAGAGGTTCATCACAGCCGTGTCCATAGCAAATGACGCGCAGGGCGGAAATCAGATGTGGGGCGGGCGCTATGCCGAAGGCCCTTCCGCGATCATGCGCGAGATCAATGCCTCCATCGGCTTCGACCGGAAAATGTGGCGCCAGGATATTCGTGGCAGCCTGGCGCATGCGCGCATGCTGGCCCATGTCGGCGTGATCGGCACCGAGGACCTGGCCGCGATCGAACGCGGCATGGCGCAGATCGCAAGCGAGATCGAAGCCGGCAAATTCCCCTTCGACGAAACGCTGGAGGACATCCACCTCAATATCGAAGCCCGCCTGACCGAACGCGTGGGCGAGGCCGGCAAGCGCCTGCACACGGGCCGCAGCCGCAATGACCAGGTGGCGACCGATTTTCGCCTCTGGGTGCGTGACGCGGCCGACGGGTTGATCGCGCAGATCGAGGACTGCATGCGCGCCTTCCTGGGCGTGGCCGATGACCACACCGGCACGCTGATGCCGGGCTTCACGCATATGCAGCCCGCGCAGCCGACCACGCTCGGCCACCATATGCTGGCCTATCTGGAGATGCTCTCGCGCGATCTGGGCCGCATGCGCGATGCTCGCGCGCGCATGAACGAATGCCCGCTGGGCGCGGCCGCGCTTTGCGGCACCGGCTTCCCGATCGACCGTCACGCCACCGCTGCGGCGCTGGGTTTCGACGGCCCGACGCGCAACAGCCTGGACAGTGTGGCCAGCCGCGATTTTGCGCTGGAATTCCTCTCAGCCTGCGCGATCTGCGCCACGCATCTCTCGCGCTTCGCGGAGGAAATGGTGCTCTGGACCAGCCCCGCCTATGGCTTTGTGCGCCTGGGCGATGGGTTGACCACCGGCAGTTCCATCATGCCGCAAAAGCGCAACCCCGACGCCGCCGAACTGGTGCGCGGCAAGACGGGGCGCATCAATGGCGCGCTGATCGGCCTGCTGACGGTGATGAAGGGCCTGGCGCTGACCTATGCAAAGGACATGCAGGAGGACAAGGAAGGCGTTTTCGACGCTGCCGCGTCGCTGTCCCTTTGCCTGGCCGCGACGGCTGCGATGCTGCGCGACATGCAGCCGGATATCGCGCGCATGGCCACGGCCGCCGGCGCCGGTTTCTCCACCGCGACGGACCTGGCGGACTGGCTGGTGCGTGAGTTGCACCTGCCCTTCCGCGACGCGCATCATGTCACCGGAAGACTCGTCGCGAAGGCGGAGAGCATGAAGGTCGATCTCTCAGGGCTGACCATCACGGAAATGCAGGCGGTGGAGCCACGCATCACCACGGCGGTGTTCGGCGTGCTGACGCCGGCGGCGTCCGTCGCCTCGCGCAACAGCTATGGCGGCACCGCGCCTACCAACGTCGCGGCCATGGTCAAGCTGTGGCGCGAGAAGCTGGCATGATGCGCCTGAGCGCCGCGCTGGTGGCACTCGGCCTGCTGGTGGCCTGCGGCAAGGTGGGCGCGCCGCGCCCGCCAGGCCCGTCGGACCAGGTGACCTTCCCGCGCGTCTATCCGGCGCGCTGAATGCGGGTTAAATCCCGTTCATCCGAACGGGAGCGACCCATGCAAACCACTCGCCGCATCGCCATGCTGGCCGCGTTGGCCACACCGGCCCTGGCACAGGACGCCTGGCCGGCGCGCGAATTGCGCCTGGTGGTCCCCTTCCCGCCCGGCGGCACCACCGATGTCGTCGCGCGTTTGCTGGCCGCCGAGATGGGCGCGCGGCTCGGCCGCAATGTGGTGGTAGACAATGTCGCGGGTGCGGGCGGCATGATCGGCGCGCAACGCTTCGTGCGCGAGGGTAATGACCACGCGATGTTCCTGTCGCAGATCGCCACGCATGCGATCGTGCCCGCCTTGCAGCGCGCCCCCGGCTACGACCCGGAGCGGGATTTCCGCCCGATCTCCCTGGTCGTGACGGTGCCCAATGTGTGGCTTGCCAACCCCACGCGCACCGGCACGCGCGACGCCCGCGAGTATATGCGCCGCCTGCGCGCGGGCGCGCCGGGCCGGCCCTTCGGCAGTGCGGGCAACGGCACCTCCACCCACCTGACCGGCGAGTTGATCAGCCAGCTCGCGGGCCTGCGCATGCAGCACATTCCCTTCCGCGGCGCTGCCCCCGCCATGACGGCGCTGATCGCCGGCGACACTGATGTGTTGATGGACAACTTGCCCACTGCCCTGCCGCAGGTGCGCGGCGGGTCGGTGATCGCGCTTGCCGTGACCTCGCGCGAGCGAGTGCCCGAACTGCCCGATGTGCCGGCCCTGGCGGAATTCGGTGCTGAATTCGGTCTGCAGGATTTCGAAAGCGTCGCCTGGTTCGGCCTGTCGGCCCATGCCAGCATTTCGGACGCCAACCTGGCGCGGCTGGTGGGCGCGGCCGAGGCCTCGCTGGCCGATGCCGCCATCCGCCGCCAATTGGCCGAGCGTGGCACCACGCCCGCCGGCGGCGGCCCGGCCGCCTATGCCACGTTGATTCGCGCCGAGCGCGAGCGTTGGGCGCGGGTGGGGCGCGAGGGCAATGTTCAGGCGGACTGATTACAGCCGGTTAACCATGGCATGAGATGACAAAGCCTTCATGCGCGAGGGTTGCATGCCATGCGTCGTATTCTGGAATGGCCCATCCTGTGGAAGGGCATCGCTTTGGTCATTGTCGGCGCGCTCGCCGAAATGGCGGTTGCCAGTTACGCGCTACGCGCCGTGGACAATACGGATGCGACATGGCAGCGCGCTATGGACCAATCCGTGGAACCGGCGCTGGAGATCGCCACGGCAAGCCGCACGGTGGCCGCCATTTCGCGCCATGGTGTCCGTCTGCTGATCTACCGGGAGGGCGATGGCGCCCAGGCTGTGCGCACGCGGCTGACCCAGTTGGACCAGGAGCTGCGCAATGAACTGGGCAGCCTTGCCGCCCGCGGCCCGGCCATGGTCACGATGCTGGGTGATGCGCCGCAGCGCGCCCAGCGGCTCTCGGCCCTGTGGCAGGAGGTGGCACGCCTGATCACGACCGATCCCGCCGCTGCCCAGCAGTTGCTGACCACCCGCTTCGACCCGGAGGCGGATCAACTGCGCAACCAATTGTTGCGCCTGATGCGCGATGCCGCCCAGGGCGTGCGCGTCGCGGAGGTTGAGAGCGCCGCCGTCGCTTCGCGCGCCCGATGGTGGCTGGCGCTGGTCGTGTTCTGCGCCCTGGCCGCCGGGGTGGCCGCCGCCATGCTGCTCTTCACCATCGGCGTTGCTCGACCCATGCAGCGCCTGAGCCGGGAGGTGGACAGCATCGCGGGGGGCAAGCTGGACCAGCCGATCTCCGGCACCGAACGCCGCGACGAAGTGGGCGCGCTGGCCCGTTCGCTGGAGGTGTTCCGCGAGCAAGGCCTGGAGAAGCGCCGTTTGGAAGTGGAAGCCGCGGCCCGTCTGGCCGAGAAGGACCGCCGTCAGGCCGCCGCCGACATGCATCTGCAGGATTTCGGCACCGTCGCCAGCGCGCTGATGCGCGATGTGGTGGCGCATGGCGACCGCGTAGGCAAAAATGCGCAGGACATGCAGGCCGTCGCGAGCCGCACCCGCGACGCCGCCGTCAATAGTGGTGAGGCCGCGCGCGGCAATAGCGATGCGCTGGGCACGGTCGCCGCGGCCACCACTGAACTTGCCGCCAGTGTCGCCGAAGTGGGCGGGCGCATGCGCGATGCCGCGGCCTCCGTCGCCGATACGGCCCGCCAGGCCGCGGAGTCCGAGCGTGAGGTGGTGGCACTCTCCGACGCCGCCGAGGAAATCGGCGATGTGCTGCGCCTGATCGATGATATCGCAGGCCGCACCAACCTGCTGGCGCTCAACGCCACGATCGAGGCGGCGCGCGCCGGCGAGGCCGGGAAGGGCTTCGCCGTCGTCGCCGGTGAGGTGAAGCAGCTGGCCGCCCAGACCTCGCGCGCCACGGCCGATATCGCCAGCCGCATCAACGCGGTACAGGCCGGCACTGGCAATGCCAGCCGGGCGATCGCGCAAATAGCGACCTCGGTCCGCCAGGTCGAGGAACTGACCGCGGCCATCTCGAGCGCCCTTGAACAGCAGGCGGCCGCCACCCGGGAAATCGCCAGCACCACCGCGCAGGTGGATGTCGCGACGCGCAACAGCGTGGCCAGCGCGGCCGCCATGGCTGAGGATGCCGCCCGCACCGATGGCAATGCGCGTGACATCACGCGCATTGCCGAACATCTTTCGGCCGAAGCGAGCAATATGCAGCGGGAGATGGACCAGTTCCTGACCGCCATGCGCGACCCGGGCAACCGTCGCCAGTATGAACGCCGTCCGATGCCAGGGCTGGTCTGCACCTTGCACCTGCCCGATGGCGAGCAGAACCTGCCGGTGCGGGACATGTCGCGCGGCGGCATCGGGTTGGAGAGCAATCTGTCCCTGCGTTCCGGCCAGGCGGTGCGGATTGACCTGCCTGGCATGGGCGCCATTGACGCGCGGGTGGCCAGTTCAGGACAGGGCACCATCGGCCTGGTGTTGGCGCAGGATCCCGCGAGCCTGGCCAAGATCGACCGGATGCTGGGCAGCAAGGCTGCCTGAACCATCGAAGCCCGTCATGGCGGCGGTCCAGCTATCCGCCGGCAAGC
Source organism: Alphaproteobacteria bacterium (assembly GCA_026400775.1). GTDB lineage: Bacteria > Pseudomonadota > Alphaproteobacteria > Acetobacterales > Acetobacteraceae > Rhodovarius. Next base: position 5,066 of record JAPLOK010000397.1, read on the forward strand.
CGAGCCATGCGGGCCTTGGCGCGGGATGCTTCGCGCATCATCCGCGCCGGGTCAGGTTTGGGATAGCCACTCATCCAGCAGCGCGTTGAACCGTGTCGGCTGTTCGACATTGCAGGCATGCGCGCCATGCGGCAGCAGTTCCAGGCAGGATTTCGGCAGGGCGGCGGCCAGTTCGGCGCTGGCCGTCCAGGGCACCAGAAGGTCGTCCTGGGCTGCCACCACCAGCGCCGGTGTCGACATCGCCGAGAGGTCCGCGGTGGCGTCGAAGCGACGCAGCGCGTTGATGCGCGCGCGCAGGTTGTCCGCACCTTGGAAATGCGTGGTGCCGTGTTCGATCTCGGCCTGCACCTTGTCGAAATGCGCGTCGATATAGGCCGCGCTGTGCAGGAACAACGGCTGCGCCTTCACATATGCCGCAGGCCCCTCGGCCGAGAGAATCCCGAGCCGCACATCGAAGCAGTGTCCGCTATGGCGCGTGGCCTTCGCCCAGGCATTCACCAGCACCATGGAAAGCAGACGCGAAGGAGCACGCCGCGCCAATTCCAGCGCCACCAGCCCGCCCAGCGCATGGCCCAGGATATGCGCATGTTTGACATCCGCCGCGTTCAGCACCTGTTCCACATCCTCCGCCATGTCGGCGATGGCGTAGGGCGTGGGCAGTTCCGCACGGTTCGCACCGGTGCCGCGATGGTCGAATTTCACGAGGCGGAAGCGGCCTTCCAGCACCGGGAATTGCGGCTGCCAATAGGCCCAGGCGCCGCCCAGCCCCGCGGACAACACCACCGCCGGCGCGTCCACCGGGCCTTCCACGGTGAAGGCCAAGCCGCTGGGCGTATGCCTCATCGGCCGATATGCGCGACCGAGGCGATTTCCACCACCGCACCAGGCTTCACCAAGCCGCACTGGATGCAGTAGCGCGCCGGCTTGTCGCCCGGGAAGAACTCCGCATAGACCGCGTTCAGTGCGCCGTAATGCTTCCAGTCGCTGAGGAAGATGTGGTTGAAAGTGACATCCGCCATGGTGCCGCCGGCGGTCTCGATCACCGATTTGATCGTCTCGAGGATATGCCGCGTCTGCGCCGCCGCATCATCCGGGTAGAGCACGTTGTTGTCCTTGTCGAAGGCCAGCGTGCCCGAGACATACACGACGCCATCGGCCTTCGCGCCGGGCGAATAGGGCGCCAGCGGCTTGCCGGAACCGGCGGGAATCACGGGGGTGAAGGGCATGGCCTACTCCTGGTTGGTCTGCACGGCACGGCGGAAATCCTCCACCGAGGACACCCAGCCGAAAAACGTCTCAATATTGTACAGCGCGGCCTTCTGCGCGAATTCCGGGCCGGCGGCATGTGTCGCGTCTTCCAGCACCACGCAGAAATACTCCAGGTGGAAGGCGTCGCGCAGCGAGCTTTCCACGCAGACATTGGTGGCGATGCCGGTGAAGATGATGTTGCGGATGCCGCGCGCGCGCAGCAGGCTATCGATATTGGTGTTGAAGAAGCCGGAATAGCGCGTCTTGGGCACCAGGATGTCGCCAGGTTGCGGCGCCAGCTTGTCCACCAGTGCATAGTCCCAGCCGCCCTTCGCCAGCAGTTGGCCGGCCAGTTCCGGGCGCGCGCGCATGGTCTTCATCGCGTTGGATTTGTGCCAGTTCGGGCTGCCGGGCCCGCCGGCTTCCTTGTATTCGGCGTCCCAGCCGTTCTGGAAGAACAGCACCGGCATGCTGGCACCACGCGCCAGCGCCGCCACTTCGGCGATGCGGTCGATCACGCTTGCCGCGCCGTGAATGTCGAAGCCCGCCAGGTCCAGATAGCCGCCGGGGCTGGCATAGGCGTTCTGCATATCCACAATGATCAGCGCGGTTTCCGCCGGGTTCAGCCGGATGGGTTCCGGCCGCGCTGGCAGGATGAAGGGAGAGCGGGTTTCGGCGGGCGGGGCGTATCCGGCGGTCATTCGGCGATGTTCCTGTGCTGGCGGCATTGCATCAAGGGCTGGATGCGCGTCCCGAAGGCCTCCACGCCCTGTTCGAAATCATCGAAGGTCAGCATCACGCCGCCGCAGCCGGGCACCGCGGCCATTTCGTCCAGCATGCGCGCGACGGTGGCGTAGGAGCCGATCAGCGTGGACATGTTGATGTTCACTGCCGAGACCGCATCGGCCAATTGCCGGACATTGGTGTCGGCGCCCACTCGCTTGTCCTGCGCGGCCTGCCCGCCCATCCAGGCGATCGCTTCCTCATCCGCGCCGGCCTTGTAGTGTTCCCATTTGGCCCGGGCCGCTTCGTCGGTCTCATCGGCGATCACCATGGTCAGCACGCAGGTCTCCACCTGGCGGCCCGCGGCGGCGGCGAAGTCGGCCATGCGCGCGGCCACCGGCGCGAAAGCCTGCGGCGTGTTCACGCCCTTGCCCAGCGAGAAGCAATAGTCGGCGTGCTTGGCGGTAAACTTCATGCCTTCCGTGCTTTGCCCCGCGCAGATCAGCTTGATCGGCACCGATGGGCGCGGCGAGAGCTTGCAGTGTTCCATCCTGTAGAACTCGCCCTGCATGTTGCATTCGCTACCGTCCCACAGCGCGCGCAGCACCGTCGCGTATTCATCCAGCATGTCGTAGCGGCGGTGGAAATGGCTCTCGCCGGGCCAGAGGCCCATTTGGGCGTATTCGGCCTTCTGCCAGCCCGTCACCAGGTTCAGCCCGAAGCGCCCGCCGGAGATGCTGTCGATGGTGACGGCCATGCGCGCGGCGATCGCCGGCGGCACCGTCAGCGTCGCGACGGAGGCATAGAGTTTGATGCGCGTCGTCACCGCCGCCAGCCCGGCCATCAGCGTGAAGCTCTCGAGCCCATGATCCCAGAACTGCGTCTTGCCGCCGAATCCATGCAGCTTGATCATGGAGAGTACAAAATCCAGCCCATGCTTCTCGGCGGCCAGCGTGATGCGCTTGTTCAGTTCGAAGCTCGGCATGTACTGCGGCGCGCTCTCGCTGATCAGCCAGCCATTGTTGTTGATCGGTATGAAGACGCCGACCTGCATGGTTCCTCCGCCGTGATGAATGACAGCGACGCAATCTGTCCCGCGCGGCGCGCCGCTGCCACCGCAACCGGGGTGGCATGACTGCTGTCAAACTCGGCAGTTGCCCAAACGTGCGGCACTGTATGCGGCGGTTGCATGCATTCCGGGCGGTTGTTGCGCCGCGCTTCGGCCACAGGCCCGCTCGGCTCTTGCCGGCGCAGCCCATGGGCGGGAATTGTCCTGGCCACTGGATCACCTTTCAGGAGCCCGTCCATGGACCCCCGCCTTTCCCGTCGCGCCGCGCTCGCGGCCGCCATCGCAGCCCCGCTCGCCGCGCCGCATGTGGCGCATGCCCAGGGCGCTCGCCCGCAGGTGCGCTTCGCCTATGACTGGATCTTGAATGGCCCCTACGCCTTCGGTATCGCTGGCGAACGCATGGGCTTCTTCCGCGAAGCCGGCGTAGACATCACCATCCAGCGCGGCTTCGGCTCGGCGCGCGTCGCACTCGACATGTCCGCCGGGCAGTTCGACATCGCGATGGCCGACCCCACGCCGATGCTGCGCTTCATGTCGCAGAACCCGAACAACGACCTGGTGGCCGTGGCCCTGCTGTGGGACCAGGCGCCGACCGCTGTCACCGTGCGCGCCGATGGCCCGATCATGCGCGTGGCCGACCTCGCGGGCAAAACCCTGGCAGCCCCCGAATTCGACGGTGGCCGCCAGGTTTTCCCAGCCTTCGCCGCGGTCAACAACATCCCGCTGTCGTCCATCAACTGGATGTCGGTCTCGCCCGAACTGCGCGAGCCGATGCTGGTGCAGCGCCGCGCTGACGGCATCACCGGCTTCGTCACTTCCACCGCGCTGTCGTTGCGCGCCCTTGGCATGGACCTGCCGGCGCAGCGCATCTTCCGCTACCGAGAGCACGGGCTGGACTTCTTTTACGGCTCCTTCCTGGTCACCACGCGCACCTATGCCGAGCGCAACCCTGATGCGGTCCGCGCCGTGGTGTCCGGCATGATCCGCTCAATGCGCTGGGCCTTCGCCAACCGCGCGGAAGCCATCACGCATCTGCGCGCGCGCGAACAACTCTCCGATGTCGCGATCGAAAGTGTGCGCCAGGACATGGCGATGGCCGAGCTGGTGGACAGCCCGAACAGCCGCCGCCTGGGCCTGGGGCCCATCGAGGCACCGCGGTTCAACCGCCAGATCGAAGCGGTGAAGCTCGCCTTCCAGCTGGGCGACATGCCGACAGTGGACCGCTTCTACACCGACCGCTTCCTGCCGCCGGCCGCCGAGCGCATGCTGCCGCAGCGCGCGGCCTGATCCGGCACAGTCCTGATCTGCCCGCGCGGGTCACGCCGCGTGGGCTTTTTCATGTCTGCGTGAGGCGCGGCTCCGGGGCTTGTTGGCAGCCCAAACGTTCCGTATTTGTTCTCTAGGCTTTCGGCGTATTGATGGGAGCCGAGGGAGTAAAATCATGGCCGCCTACGTGACATTCGGGACCACCGACCCGGCACAATCAAAAACCTTCTATGACGCGACCTTCGCTACCATCGGCTGGGCGCAATTCGTCGAATATCCGGACTGGCGGGCCTACTGCAAAGGCGGGACGGACAAGAGCCTCGTGCTTTGGATCGGCAAGCCCTACAACGGCGCGGCCGCCACCCACGGCAACGGTACCATGCTGGGGCTGATGGTCGACACCCGCGCGGAAGTGGAGGCCTTCCACGCTGCCGCGATGGCCAACGGCGGCCGTGACGAAGGCCCGCCCGGCCCGCGTGAGGCATATGGCCCGGATTGGTATGCCGCCTATATGCGCGACCCGACGGGAAACAAGATCGCGATTGTCTGCGTGGGGTAGCCATTGCGCGATTTGGCACGGGCATCTTCGTGCTTAGCATCCGCGCAACGCTGCCATAGGTCTGTGCAGTCGGCGCGCCAGCCATGCGCGTTGACCCCTGCCGCCCGGTTGAGGCGCAACGTCACCACGGCCAGCCTTCCTCCGTCCCAACAGGAGGATCGCCATGACCCTGACCCGTCGCGCCGCGCTCGCCACGCCCGCCATCCTGGCTGCCGCCGGCGCCGCCGCGCAATCCGGCCCGCTGACGCTGGCGCAAATCCGCGCCAATGGCCGGTTGCGCATCGGCTGCGAGGCGACCTATCCGCCCTTCACCTATCGCGACCAGGGCCGCATCGTCGGCTATGATGTGGAGCTGGCCGAGACGATGTGCGCCACCATCGGCGTGCAGGCCGAATTCATCGACACCCAATGGTCCGGCGTGATTCCGGCGCTGTATGCCGGCCGCTTCGACATCATCATGTCGTCCATGTCCTACACTCGCGCGCGCATGGAGCGCGTGGCCTTCACCATCCCCTACGCGGAAGCCGGGCAATCCCTGCTGATCCGCGCACGCGACGAAGCCCGCATCCGCGGCATGGCGGACATGAATGGCCGCACGCTGGGCGTGAAGCTGGGCAGCCCTGGCGAAACGCTGCACCCGCGCCTGGCCGAGCGCATGCGCGCGGCCGGTGGCGCCGGCTTCTCCGGCGTACGCACCTATGACGAACACCCCGCAGCCTATCTGGCGCTGGCACAGGGCACGGTGGATGGCGTACTGAACACATTGCCCACGCTGGCCTTCGTGCTGCGCAGCCAACCTGGTCGCTTCGCGATCGTTCGCGGCATCGGCGCCGACAACTGGGCCGGTATCGCGCTGCGCCAGGCCGATACAGAAGTGCTCGCCTGGCTGAACGAACGCTTACGCGCGATGCGGGCCGATGGCTCGCTGGCTGCCCTGCAGCAGAAATGGTTCGGCCTGGAATTCAGCCTGCCGGCGTCGATCCCCGAACCGGCAGCATGATATTCGACTGGAACGTCGTCACCTATGCCGCACCCCTGCTCGCGCATGGCGTGGTGATGACGCTGCAGGTCAGCGCCGTCGCTGCCGTCTTGGCATTGATGATCGGTATCGCGGCGGGGCTGGCATCGCTGTCCAGCTCACGCGTGTTGCGTGGCGTGATACGCGTCTATGTGGAATTCGTGCGAGGCACGCCGCTGCTGATCCAGATCTTCCTGGTGTTCTTCGCGCTGCCCGTCTTGGGTGTGCGGTTTTCGGAATTCTGGGCGGGCGTGGTGGCACTCGCTTTCAACGCCGGTGCCTACATCGCGGAGGTGGTGCGCGGCACCGTCGGCGCGGTGGAGAAAGGCCAGTCAGAAGCCGCGATGTCGATCGGCATGACGCGCCATGGCGCGCTGATCTGGGTGCTGCTGCCGCAGGCCTGGCGGCCGATGATTCCCGCGCTGACCAACGACCTCATCACGCTGACGAAGAACTCCTCGCTGCTCTCGGTCATCTCGGTCTATGAGCTGACGCGGGCGGGGCAGGCGATCATCGCCACGCATTTCGCGCCCTTCGAAATCTACCTGCTGCTGGCGCTGTATTATTGGGCGTTGATCTCCGCTCTCGCCTGGGCGTCACGGCGGATCGAAAGGGCGTTGCCGCAGTGGTAGAGCGCGATCTCCCTGACTGGAATCAGGCAGGGCGTGAATCGCCCTCTCCTACAACGGTGAACCTGCTGGAAGCGCGCGGCATCACCAAGCGCTTCGGCGCGCGCACCGTGCTGGATGGCGTGGACCTGTTGGTGTGCGAGCGCGAAACCGTTGTCATCATCGGCGCCTCCGGTTCCGGCAAGACCACGCTGCTGCGTTGCCTGAACCGGCTGGAAACGCCCGATGCCGGCAGCACGCGCATCGCCGATGTCACCCTCGGCCAGCGTAGCGATGGGCGCGCCGCAGATGAGCGCGAATTGGCGCGGCAACGCACGCTGTTCGGCTTCGTCTTCCAGCGCTTCAACCTGTTTCCGCACCTGACCGCGCTGCGCAATGTGGCGCTTGGTCCGCGCCGCGTTCTGGGCGTGACGCCGCGCGAGGCAGAACGCCGCGCCGCCGTGGAACTGACGCGCCTTGGCCTGGCGGATCATCTGCACAAGCGCCCATCGCAGCTCTCCGGCGGGCAGCAGCAGCGCGTGGCGATCGCGCGCGCATTGGCGATGGATCCGCGCGTGATGCTGTTCGACGAACCCACCTCCGCGCTCGATCCCGAACTGGTGCAGGAGGTGCTCGACGCGATGCGCCAACTGGCGTCCGAGGGTATGACGATGGTCGTCGTCACGCACGAAATGCGCTTCGCCCGCCACGCTGCCGACCGCGTGCTGTTCATGGCCGACGGACGCATCGTGGAAGAAGGCCCACCCGCTGGCTTGTTCAGCGCGCCGCGCGATGCTCGGCTGCAACGCTTCCTGCGCCATCTGGAACCCGCATCATGATGTTCGACCTGCTGATCGACGGCTGCACGCTCATCCCGCATGCCTTCGCGCCGCCCATCGACAACGCCGCCATCGGCATCATCGGCGGGCGCTTCGTGCATGTCGGCGCGCTGCCGCCAGGCGCGCAAGCCACCCGCCGCATCACGCTGCGCAACCACCTGGTGCTGCCCGGCCTGATCAACGTGCACACCCACACCATCCTCTCCATGGTGCGTGGCGTGGCCGAGGATATGGGCTTCGCGCCCGCCTATACCCCCGGCGTGCCGCAAGGCCATATGGTGCGCGAGGATGAGGCGATTGCCCTGGCCCGGCTTGGCGCGCTGGAGGCGATGCTGGCCGGCAGCACCTTGATCAACGACACCTATGTGCACACCGACATCACCCTGCCGGCGATGGCCGAACTCGGCCTGCGCGTGTTTTCCTGCAACCGCATCCATGACGTGGATTTCTCCGGCATCGCGCATGGGCGTTGGGAACACCACACCAGCATAGGCGAGACCACGCTGAACCAGGCCATGGCGCTGGCGCAGCGCTTTCATGGCCGCGCGGATGCGCGCACCGGCGTGCAACTCGCAGCCCACGCGCCTGACACGTGCAGCACGGATTTCCTGCGCGAAGTGCGCGATGCTTCGGCACGCACCGGCTTGCGCGTGCAGACGCATCTCTCGCAATCCAAGGTCGAGGTGCGACGCATCCGCGAACGCGACGGCCTCTCGCCGCCCGAACTGCTCGACAGCATCGGCCTGCTGAACGACCGCCTGCTGGCCGCGCATTGCATCCATCTTTCGGACAGCGACATCGCGCTGATCGGCCGCTCCGGCCTGCATGTCGCGCATATCCCGAAGGGCAATGCCACGGGCGGCACCATCGCGCCGACGCGGCGGCTGGTCGTGGCCGGGGCGAAGCTCACGCTCGCCACCGACAATATGCATGCTGATATGGTCGAGGTGCTGCGCTGGGGCCTGAATATGGGCCGCGTGCAGACCGGCAGCGTCGAGGATGACTGGCAGCCCGAGCACATGCTGCACGCCGCCACCGAGGCCGGCGCCGCGGCCATGGGCATGGCCGGCGAATTGGGTCGCATCGCGCTTGGCTTCCGCGCCGATCTGATCGCCGTCGATCTGCGCCGCCCGCATCTGGTGCCGCATAATGACCCGCTGGGCACGCTGGTGCATACCGGCATGGGCCGCGATGTCTCGCATGTGGTGGTGGAGGGCGAGATGGTGGTGCAGGACGGCCGCCCCACCCGCTGCGACATGGAGCAGGTGATCCGCGACGGCGCCGTGGCGGCGGCCGCGCTTTGGGAACGCGCGCGCGCCTAGAGCATTTTCAAGCGAAGCGGATACGCGCAGCGACTCGGAAAATGCAGCAAAGCATAGAGCTAGACCGGTTGAACCGCATACGGTTGCTGTGAAACCGGTCTAGCGCTGCCTCTTCGCGCAATAGAAGGTGGACCGCCCCGCCTGCACGATGCGCTGGATGCCCTGGCAGGGCGGCACGCCCGGGCAATGCGCGCAGGGCTGGTCTTCGCGGCCATAGACGTCGAAGCGTTCCTGGAAGAAGCCCACTTCGCCATCCGCGCGCACATAGTCGCGCAGCGATGAACCGCCGGCGGCGATGCTGTCCGCCAGCACCGCCTTGATCGCCGGCACCAGGCGTTCGGCGCGCGCGCCGGCCACGGTCCGCGCCAGGCGGCGTGGCGAAATATCGGCGCGGAACAGCGCCTCGCTGACATAGATATTGCCCAGGCCGGCGACGATGCGCTGATCCAGCAGCGCCGCCTTGATCGGCGTGCGCCGACACTCCAGCGCGGCCGACAGAACGCCCGCGGTGAAGGCATCTTCCAGCGGCTCCGGGCCCAGGCCGGCCAGCAGTTTATGCGCGTCTTCCGCCGCCGTCGGCACCAGATCCATCGCGCCAAAGCGTCGCGGATCGACAAACCCCACGCGCCACTCGGCCGTCTCTAGCACCACATGTTCATGCGCCTCGGGCGGCGCGTTGTGGCCGCGCGCATCTGACGCCCCGCCCTGCGGTGCGAGGCGGATCACCGCCGGCCCATGGCGTTCCCGCGCCACCATCCGGCCCGACATGCCGAGGTGGATCAGCAGCGACTCGCCGCTGTCCAGGCGCATCAGCATGTATTTCCCGCGCCTGCGGAAACCCAGCACCCGTTGTCCTGTCAGCCGCGCCGCCATGCGCGGCGGCAGGGGCCAGCGCAGGTCGGGGCGCCGGGCCTCGGCATGTTCGATCACCTGGCCATCCAGCACCACGGCCAGGCCACGCATCACGGTTTCCACTTCGGGCAGTTCGGGCATGGAAAGCTTTGTGCTACGAACCGGGCATGGACACCAACACCACCGATTTCGGCTACACCCAGGTCCCCGCGGGGGAGAAGGCCGGCATGGTCCGCGCCGTCTTCGACAGCGTGGCGCCGAAATACGACGTCATGAATGATTTGATGTCGCTTGGCCTGCATCGCGTCTGGAAGCGCGTCTTCCTCAACGCCATCGCGCCGCGCGCGAACGAGACCCTGCTGGACCTGGCTGCCGGCACCGGTGACATATCCCTGGGCGCGCTGAAGCTCGGCATGGGCCGCGTCATCAGCACCGACATCAACGCCGAAATGCTGACCCGCGGGCGCGACCGCGCCACCGCCGCCGGCCGCATCAACGCCATGCAATTCGCCGTGGTGGACGCCGAGGCGATCCCGCTGCCCGACCGCAGCGTGGACAAGGTCTCAATCGCCTTCGGCTTGCGCAACTGTACCCACAAGGACGCCGTGCTGCGGGAGGCGCGGCGCGTGCTGAAGCCGGGCGGGCGCTTCTTCTGCCTGGAATTCTCGCGCCTGGCGATCAACGCGCTGAACCCGATCTACGACGCCTGGTCGTTCAAGGTGCTGCCGCGCATCGGCGCGCGCGTCGCCAATGACGCCGACAGCTACCAATACCTGGCCGAAAGCATCCGCACCTTCCCTGACCAGGAAACACTGGCGGCCATGTGCCGCGATGCGGGGCTGGAGCGCGTGTCGTATCGCAGCCTGTCTGGCGGCGTGGTCGCCATCCATTCCGGCTGGCGCCTGGCGTGATTGCGCCGCGCGTCGCGGAAGGCTTTGCGCGGCAGGGCTTCGCCGCCCATCTCGGGCTGCAACTGCAATTCGCCGATGCCGGGCGCTGCGTGATCGGCTGCGATTTCGCGCCCGGCCTGACCCAGCATATGGGCATGTTCCATGCCGGCGTGCTGACCACCATGGCCGACAATGCGTGTGGTTTCGCGGCGCTGACATTGATGCCCGAAGGGCGCGATGTGGTCAGCGTGGAATTCAAGGTGAACTTCCTGCGCCCCGCCCGCGGCGCCCGCGCCGTCGCCACTGGCACGGTGCTGAAGCCTGGCCGCACGCTGAGCATTTGCCGAGCCGATGTCGAAGTGCTGGACGATGCCGGCGCGCCAACACTGGCGGCCACCATGCTCGCCACCATGATGGCGGTGGAGTAGCTTCCGGCCATGAAGTTGCTGCTGATCGTCTCGGGCAGTGTGGCGGCGTTCAAGACGCTGGCCTTCGTGCGGCTGGCGCGCACCGCCGGCATGGATGTGCGGGCCATCCTGACCGATGGTGGCGCGCGTTTCGTCACGCGCGAGAGCCTGGCCGCGCTGACCGGCAACCCGGTCCACCAGGATCTCTGGGCGGCGGAGGAATCCATCGGCCATATCAAGCTGGCGCGCTGGGCGGATGCGGTGGTGGTGGCACCCGCCAGCGCCAACATGCTGGCCCGCATGGCCCATGGCCTGACGACGGATTTGGCCAGCACGGTGCTGCTGGCCACGCGCGCGCCGGTGCTGGCCGCACCCGCGATGAACCCCGCCATGTGGGAACACCCCGCGACGCAGCACAATATCGCGCTGCTGCGCGCGCGCGGCGTGGCCTTCGCAGGCCCGGTGGATGGCCCGATGGCGGAACCCGAATCCGGCCCCGGCCGCTTCGTGGAACCCGAGGCGTTGCTCGCCGCGCTGCAAGGCGCGCGCCCACTGGCCGGCCGCCACGCGCTGGTCACCAGCGGGCCGACGCATGAACCCATCGACCCGGTGCGCTACATCGCCAATCGCAGCAGCGGCAAGCAGGGGCATGCGATCGCCGCCGCACTCGCCGCATTGGGCGCGCGCGTGACCCTGGTCAGCGGCCCGGTGACCGTGCCGGACCCCGCGGGTGTCGCCGTGCATCGCGTCGAATCGGCGCGCGAGATGCTCGCCGCCTGCGAGGCTGCGCTGCCCGCCGATATCGCCGTCTGCGCCGCGGCCGTCGCCGATTGGCGCCCGGAAAACGCCGGCGTGCAGAAGCTGAAAAAACAGCCTGGCGCCGCGCCGCCCGCCATCGCCATGGCGCTGAACCCGGACATCCTGGCGACGCTTGCCGCGCATGCGCAGCGCCCGCACCTTGTCGTGGGCTTCGCCGCCGAGACCGAGCACGTCATCCGCCACGCGCAGGAAAAACTGACGCGCAAGGGCTGCGACTGGGTCGTCGCCAATGACGTGTCAGGCGACGTCATGGGTGGCGCCGAGAACACCGTCCACATTGTCACGCGCAGCGGCGTGGAAGACTGGCCGCGCATGGCCAAAAACGACGTCGCCGCCCGCCTGGCGGCACGCATCGCGGAGGCTCTGGCATGAGCATCACCGTTCTGGTCCAGCGCCTGCCGCATGCCGATGGCCTGGCGCTGCCCACCTATGCCACCGCGGGTGCCGCGGGCATGGATTTGCTGGCCGCGCGCGACATGACGCTGGCCCCCGGCGCGCGCGCCCTGGTGCCGACCGGGATTGCGGTGGCACTGCCCGAGGGCTTCGAAATGCAGGTGCGGCCGCGCTCCGGCCTGGCGCTCAAGCATGGTGTGACGGTGCTGAACGCGCCCGGCACGGTGGACAGTGATTATCGCGGCGAAGTTGGCGTCATCCTGTTGAACACCAGCGACACCGCCTTCGCCATCGCGCGCGGCGACCGCATCGCACAGGCGGTCTTCGCTCCGGTCACGCGCGCCGCCTTCGAAGAGGTGGTCGTCCTGCCAGAGACCGCGCGCGGCGCGGGTGGTTTCGGCAGCACCGGCCGGTCATGAACCTCGATTTTTCCGAGGCCGAGATCCAGCGCTATTCGCGCCACATTCTGCTGGGGCCGGTGGGCGCGCTGGGCCAGGGCAAGCTGCGCGCGGCCCGGGTGCTGGTGGTGGGCGCGGGCGGGCTCGGTTCGCCGCTTGCGCTCTATCTGGCCGCCGCCGGCGTGGGCACCATCGGGCTGGTCGATCACGACACGCTCGAACTGTCCAACCTGCAGCGCCAGGTCGCGCATACCACCGCACGGCTCGGGCAGAACAAGGCCGACAGTGCCGCCATCGCGCTGCGTGATTTGAACCCCGAGGTGCGCGTCGAAACCCATGCCCGCAGGATGGAGGCCGCCGCCGCGCGCGAACTCATCCCGCGCTACGACATCATCTGCGACGGGACCGACAATTTCCCCACGCGCTTCCTGCTCGGCGATGCCTGCCATCTGCTCGGCCGGCCCTTGGTCAGCGCCGCGGTGCTGCGCTTCGAAGGGCAGCTTTCGGTGTTTCGCAGCCATGAGGGCGGCCACCCCTGTCATCGCTGCTTGAACCCCGAGCCGCCGCCGCCCGGCCTGGTGCCAAGCTGTTCGGAGGCCGGCGTGCTCGGCGCGGTGACCGGCGTGATGGGCACCCTGCAAGCCACCGAAGTGTTGAAGCTGATCCTGGGCATCGGCGAGACGTTGACCGGCCGGCTGCTGCTGTGGGACGCGCTGGATGCCCGCATGCGCACGGTGCGGCTGAAGCGCGACCCCGGCTGCGCCCTGTGCGGGGACCACCCGACCATCACGACCTTGTCATGACGGCGCTGGGCGTGCTGCTGATCTCAGGCGGGCATGAGCGCGCGCATTACGCGCTGGTGCTGGCCACCGGCGCGGCCGCGATCGGGCGCAATGTCACGCTGTTCTGCACCAATGCCGGCACGCGCTTGCTGTTGGCCGAACAACCGCTGCTGACCGACCCGCGCGAGAGGGCATTGGCCGCGCGCGGCGTGGCCGGCATTGGCACGCTGCTGCCAGCGGCACAGGAACTGGGCATCGGGCTGCTGGCCTGCGAGGCCGGGCTGGCCAGCGAAGACCTGCGCGATGCGGCGATGTTGCCTGGCGTGCAGATCAGCGGCGTCGTGACGTTCTTGGCCCGCATCGGCGCGGGCCAGATCGTCACGCTGTAGGCTTCACGCCCCCACCGCGACGAGGCGATATCCGCCCGCCTCCGTCACCAGCAGGCGCGTGTCGGAGGGGTCGGGCTCGATCTTCTGGCGCAGGCGATAGACATGCGTTTCCAGCGTGTGCGTGGTGACAGCGCTGTTATAGCCCCACACCTCATTCAGAAGTGTCTGCCGCGGCACTGGCGCCCCGCCGGCCCGATACAAAAATTTCAAGATCGCCGCTTCCTTTTCGGTTAGGCGAATTTTCCTGTTTCGCTCATGCTCCAGCAGCTGCTTCATCGAGGGCCGGAACTCATAGGGCCCGATGGTGAAGACCGCGTGTTCGCTACTGTCGAAGACGCGCAACTGCGCGCGTAGCCGTGCCAGAAGCTCGTTCAGCCGGAAAGGCTTCGGGATATAGTCGTTGGCTCCGGAATCCAGCCCGCGCACCACATCCTGTTCCGCTCCCTGGCCGGTCAACATGATGATCGGCACTGCAATGCCCGATTGGCGCAATTTGGCGCAGTATTCCCGGCCATCCGCATCCGGCAGGCCGACATCGAGGAGGATCGCGTCGTAGCGCGTGCCCTCCTTTTCCAGCTGCCGGTCGGCCTCGGCCGCGCTGCTCGCCCCGGCGGGGGCGAATTCGCGATCGATGCTGAGCTGGTCGAGCAGCGTCTCGCGAACGGTGGCATCATCTTCGATTATCAGGATGGGGCGTGGGGAAGCCATGCTTTCTCCTCTCCGCGGGCAGGTGACTGGCTTGCCTTGTCCCGCCCGATCACGGACAAGGTGCTTCGCTCACGGACATAACACCTAATTCTTGGTGAAAGGGAAGGCTTTTTGCATCCAAAATCGCCCTACGCGCGTATCCGTGATCGGAGCATGGACGTATCGACGCGAGCACCTACATGATTTCACGCCCGCAGACGGCCACATTCCGCGCGCCATATGCAGCCACACGGAACGCAGAACGCATGATGCCTCTTGGACAATCTCCCATCCACAATGACGCTGAGCTCCCTTCGGCAGAGCGTACGGCGATGCGTGCGGTGCACCGCGCCGTCTCCGAACTGCGCCGCGGCACGCCCGTGCTGCTGCGCGGGCCAGAAGGCGCCCTGGTGATCGCGGCGGCCGAGACGGTTGGCAATGACGGCCTGCGGGAACTGGCCGCGGCCGCGCTGGCGCCGCCTGTGCTGCTGCTCGCGCCGGTGCGCGTGGCGGCTGTGTTGTCGCGGCCCGTGCCCCTCTCCGCGCCCGAGGAAGGTGTGGCCGCCATCCGCTTGCCGCAGGCGCTGATGGCGCCCGACCGCCTGCGCATGCTGGCTGACCCGACGATCGAGCTGCTGCTGCCCGAGGTGCCGGAACGCGCCGCGGTTCCGCCGCTCGGCGCCAGCGCGCTGTTGCTCGCCAAGATCGGGCGGCTGCTGCCCGCACTGATCGCCGCCCCCGCGCACGATGCCCCGGCGCTGTCCGTGGTGCAGACAGCCGATGTGCAGTCCTATCCGCCGACGGCTGCCACCACCCTGCACCCCGTGGCCGAAGCGCG
>JAPLOK010000444.1 GCA_026400775.1 Alphaproteobacteria bacterium
CAGGCGCGCTTATGCGTCCAGCGCACGAACAGCCGGTGGATCGTCTGCCACTTGCCGAACACCGCCGGCAATTCGCGCCAGGGCTTGTCGGAACAGGCCGCGTGGAAGCAGGCATCGAGCGCCGTGCGCGGGCAGGCCAAATGGCGCCCGCGATCGGGGTGCAGCCAGGCGAAGATGAACTGCACATCATCCCATTCATCATCGGTCATCGGCCGCCAGGCCACCGGCTGGTGGAGGCGGGCGATGACGCCGGGGGGGGGGGGCGCGGAAGGGGTGGAGCTTGGGCATGGCGTCGATTATAGGCGAATCATCCTAGGAATACAAGCGGATTATCGTGAGCGTCGGGCGCATCCGCCCGCCCATCTCGCCGCGGGACGCGTTCTGCCCTATCCCCGCGCCCAAACACCCCTTGCCGGAGCCCCCCATGCCCAAGTTCCGCACCCTTGATGACCTCGCCCCGCGCGGCAAACAGGTTCTCCTGCGCGCCGATTTGAACCTGCCGGTGCGCGACGGGCGCATCACCGACCTCACGCGCATCGAGCGCCTCGCACCCACCATCCGCGAACTGGCCGATGCGGGCGCCCGCGTGGTGGTGTGCAGCCATTTCGACCGGCCCAAGGGCCAGCGGGTGCCCGAGATGTCGCTGCGCCCGATGGCCGCCGCGCTGGGCGAGGTGCTGGGCCGGCCGGTCGGCTTCACGGATGACTGCATGGGGCCGGAGGCCGAGGCCGCCGTCGCGCGCCTGGCCGATGGCGAGATCCTGGTCCTGGAAAACACCCGCTTCCACAAGGGCGAGGAAAAGAACGACCCCGCCATGGCGGCGGCGATGGCGAAGTTCGCCGATGTCTTCGTCAATGACGCCTTCTCGGCCGCGCACCGCGCCCATGCCAGCACCGAAGGCGTGGCCCGCCTGCTGCCCGCCTTCGCCGGCCGGCTGATGCAGGCCGAGCTGATCGCGCTGGACCGCGCGCTGGGCAACCCCGCGCGGCCGGTCGCGGCCATCGTGGGCGGCGCCAAGGTCTCCTCCAAGCTCGACCTGCTCGGGAACCTTTCGGGCCGCGTGGATGTGCTGATCATCGGTGGTGCGATGGCCAATACCTTCCTGGCGGCGCAGGGCGCGGCCCTCGGCAAATCCTTGCAGGAGGCCGAGATGCACGACACCGCGCGCGAGATCCTGGCCGGTGCCAAGGCGCGCGGCTGCGAGGTGATCCTGCCCACCGACCTGGTCGCGGCCGAGGGGTTTGCCGCGCATTCGCCGCACCGCGTGGTGCCGGCGATGGCGGTGCCCGATGGGATGATGGCGCTCGATGTCGGGCCGGCCAGCGTGGCGGCGGTGAACGCCAAGCTCGCTTCGTGCAAGACGCTGGTCTGGAATGGCCCCTTCGGCGCCTTCGAACTGGCGCCCTTCGACGCGGCGACGGTGGCCGTCGCGCATGAAGTGGCGCGGCTGACGGAAGCGGGCTCGCTGGCCTCGATCGGCGGTGGTGGCGATACGGTCAGCGCGCTGCGCCATGCCGGCGTGGCCGAGCGCATGACCTATGTGTCGGCGGCCGGCGGCGCCTTCCTGGAGTGGCTGGAGGGCAAGGAGTTGCCGGGTGTGGCGGCGCTGAGCGCCTGACATAAAAAAACCCGCGCCGGTCTCCCGGCGCGGGTTCGTTGGAAGTGCGGTTGTTCAGCGCACTTCGGTCGCGTTCACATCATTGTCCTTCGACTCACGCACGAAGAGCAATCCGATGACGAAGCAGGCCACCGCGATCACGATCGGGTACCACAGCCCGTAATACACATCGCCCGTCTGCGCGATCATGGCGAAGGCGGTGGCCGGCATCAGCCCGCCGAACCAGCCATTGCCGATGTGATAGGGCAGCGACATCGAGGTGTAGCGGATGCGCGTGGGGAACATTTCCACCAGCGCGGCCGCGATCGGGCCATAGACCATGGTCACGTAGATCACGAGCAGGGTCAGGATGCCGATCAGCACGGCCGGCTGTTCGCGGAAGATGTCGAACGGCCCGGACATGCGCACCACGGTCGGGTTGGCCGCGACTGGATAGCCCACCGCGGTCAGCGTCGCCTGGAGTTCGCGCGCGAAGTTCGGGTTGTCCACGGCGTTGACCAGCGGCTGATTGCCGATCTGCACCGTCACCGCGGGATTCCCCGGCGTGTTGTTCACCCGGTAGTTCACCGAGGCACGCGCGAGTGCGGCCTTGGTGACGTCACAGGGCTGGGTGAAGCGCACCGTGCCCGTCGGGTTGAACTGGAAGGAACAGCCCGCCGTGTCGGCATTCACGCGCACCTCGATGGTGCTGTGTGCCGTGTGCAGCGCGGGGTTGGCTTCCATGCTCATCAGGTTGAACAGCGGGAAGTAGGTGGCCGCCGCCAGCAGCATGCCGCCCAGGATGATCGGCTTGCGGCCGATCTTGTCCGACAGCCAGCCGAACAGCACGAAGCCGCCCGAACCCAGCACCAGCGACCAGGCGATCAGCATGTTGGTGGTGAAGCCATCCACCTTCAGCACGCTGCCCAGGAAGAACAGGGCGTAGAACTGGCCGGTGTACCAGACCACCGCCTGACCCATGACCAGGCCCAGCAGTGCCAGCAGCGCCACTTTGGCGTTCTTCCACTGGCCGAAAGCCTCGCCCAGCGGCGCCTTGGAGACCTTGCCCTCGTCCTTCATCTTCTGGAAGGCCGGGCTCTCGTTCATCTGCATGCGGATGTAGATCGAGATGGCGAGCAGGAAGATCGACAGCAGGAAGGGAACGCGCCAGCCCCAGTCGAGGAAGGCCTCTTCGCCCAGGTAGCTGCGCACGCCCAGGATCACCAGCAGCGACAGGAACAGGCCGGCCGTCGCGGTGATCTGGATGAAGCTGGTGTAGAAGCCGCGCCGGCCATGCGGCGCATGCTCGGCCACATAGGTCGCTGCACCGCCGTACTCGCCGCCCAGCGCCAGGCCCTGCAGGCAGCGCAGCACGATCAGGATGACCGCGGCGGCGATGCCGATCTGGTCCGAGGTGGGTAGCACGCCGACCAGGAAGGTCGATGCGCCCATGATCACGATGGTGACGAGGAAGGTGTATTTGCGCCCCACCAGATCGCCCAGCCGCCCGAAGACCAGCGCGCCGAAGGGGCGCACCAGGAAGCCTGCCGCAAAGGCCAGCAATGCGAAGACGTTGCGCGTCGTCTCGTCATACATCGAGAAGAATTTCGCGCCGATGATCACGGCGAGCGAGCCGTAGAGGTAGAAGTCATACCATTCGAAAACGGTGCCGAGGGAGGAGGCGAGAATCACCTTCTTCTCCTCGCGCGTCATCGGGCGTGATTCTTCGGTCGCGCCCGGACCCATGGATGTTGCAGACATTGGCTTCCTCAACGGTCGGGACACCTCGACGGGTGCCCATGTTCACCTGGCCCCCGGACAATAGAGGCCTTTTCCATCGTGAGCCTTCCCCGCAGGCGCATGCAATGCGATGCGGCATTGATTCGCGGACAGCCCAAGGGCTGTTACATGGACAGGGCGAGCGCCAATTTCGGCCCATCGAATCCGCGCTCCATCTCCTGCTGGGTGGAGACGATATGGAAGCGAAGCGCGCCCTTGATCGCGACCGTCTCACCCACCCGCTGCTCGGCATGGATGGGGATGGTGGCGAGCAGCGGCGCCTCGGCCATCAGGGGCAAATGATTGGCCATGGGAGGGGGGCTGCGCTGGGCCTCGGCCAGGCGGCGGCGGCGCGGCTTCGCGGCCTGCGGCATGCGGGCGCAGCCAGGCCTCGGCCAGCGCGGTCACATCGCCCAGCGCGGGGATGAAGGTCTGCCAGCGGCAATGCGCCAAGGCCACCTGGAAATCGGCATCGGCGAAGAGCGCCTTTTCCTGCCGGCCGGACTTCACGCGGCAATAATCCAGCACGGTTTTCTGCGCGACATAGGCACCGCGGCGGGCGATGAATTCGCCCAAGGCGGCGGGAGTGGCGGCGGGGCCTGCCCGGAGACGATTAATGAAATCGATGATAGGCAATTTCCGCACTCCACGCAGTTTTGCCGGAATATCCGGGATTTTTAGATGAAAAATCCGCAATCCGTTTCCGAGCGAACTAAATCCAGCATTTTCGACTTCAACGCCAATATGTTAACCAAAAATGTCTAAAATGAAAGTGGTGCCAGCCTGCCGTTCGGACAGGCCCGCATCGCCAAGGAAGGGAGAGGTCCTGATGCCGCTGGCCGAACCAGGCAGCGAGTCGCAGAACAACGTCGCACCTGATGTGACGCCTGAGGTGGCTCGAGCCTATTGGAAGAAGACTTCCACGCTGATGTGGATCGTGATGGGCATGTGGTTCTTCGCGGGTTTCGCGATCCACCTGTTCGCTCCCACGCTGAATGCCATCAAGTTTCTGGGTTTCCCGCTGGGCTTCTACATGGCAGCCCAGGGCAGCCTGATCATCTTCGTCGTCGGCCTGTTCTGGTTCGCCAAGCGCCAGAACCAGATCGACGAGGAATTCGGCGTGCAGGAGGACTGAACCATGTCAGGCGCTTCCGACAAGGGTGATCCCTTTGTCTCCAATCTCGGCCGGATCTATACAGCCTATACCGGCGGTTTCGCGGTCTTCGTTGTCATCCTGGCCATTCTTGAACAGCTAGGCGTTCCGGACCGGGTCATCGGCTATCTCTTCGTGTTCCTGACGATCGGCGTCTATGCCTATATCGGCATTATCAGCCGCACCGCGCAGGCCGCCGAATACTACGTGGCAGGCCGCCGTGTGCCTGCCATCTACAACGGCATGGCGACGGGCTCGGACTGGATGTCCGCGGCGTCCTTCATCGGCATGGCCGGTTCGCTCTACGCGCTGGGTTATGGCGGTCTCGCCTTCATCCTGGGCTGGACCGGCGGCTACATGCTGGTGGCCATCCTGCTCGCGCCGTATCTGCGCAAATTCGGCCAGTACACCGTGCCTGACTTCCTGGGCGCGCGGTTTGGCGGCAATGTCGCGCGCGGCCTGGGCGTGACCGTGTTGATCACCGCCTCCTTCGTGTATGTCGTGGCGCAGATCGTGGGCGTGGGCATCATCACCCAGCGCTTCCTCGATGTGTCCTTCGGCCTCGCGGTGTTCGTGGGTCTGGCGGGCATTCTGGTCTGCTCGATGCTCGGCGGCATGCGCGCCGTCACCTGGACCCAGGTGGCGCAGTACATCATCCTGATCATCGCCTATCTGATCCCGGCCATCCTGATGTCCATCAAGGTGACGGGCGTGCCGGTGCCGCAGCTGATGTACGGCTACGCGCTGGAACGCATCACCGAGCTGGAAGCCGGCTTCCGCGCGGCGGGCATGGTGGTGCTGCCGCACGCCTCGCCCTTCGTGAACGCGGCCGGCCAGTTCAACATGAATGCCGCGGTGAACTTCTTCGCCCTGGTGTTCTGCCTGATGGTGGGCACGGCGGCGCTGCCGCACATCCTGATGCGCTACTTCACCACGCCGTCCGTGCGTGAAGCCCGTGCATCCGTGGCGTGGTCGCTGTTCTTCATCTTCCTGCTGTATTTCACGGCGCCGGCCTATGCCGCCTTCGCCAAGCTGGAAGTGTACCAGACGCTGATCGGCCAGCCGATCGCGAACCTGCCGGACTGGATCCGCAACTGGCAGCTGATGTCGCCCTATGGCGTCAACTGGATCAACATCCGTGACCTGAACGGCGACGGCATCCTGCAGCTGGCGGAATTCCAGATGCACCCTGACGTGGTCGTGCTGGCCACGCCGGAAATCGCCGGCATGCCCTATGTCATCGCGGGCCTGGTGGCCGCTGGTGGTCTTGCTGCGGCACTCTCCACCGCCGACGGCCTGCTGCTGGCGCTGGCCAATGCGCTCAGTCATGACGTCTACTACCGCATGATCGACAAGAACGCCTCGCAGGAAAAGCGCATGGCGGTCAGCCGTGGCCTGCTGGTCGTGGTGTCGATCCTGGCGGCCTGGACGGCGGGCTCCATGGGGGCGGACATCCTGTTCCTCGTCGCCTGGGCCTTCTCCATCGCCGCCGCCGGCCTGTTCGCCGCCTTGGTGATGGGTGTCTGGTACAAGGGCACGACGAACACCGCGGCCTGCTGGGGCATGGCGGTGGGCTATGTCGTGACCTTCGGCTACCTGGTCTGGACCGAGTTCTTCGGCTTGCACTTCATGGAAGTGTTCGCCACGAAGGAAGCGATCCTGGCGGCGGCGCGCACCACCGCGAACCTCGCGGGCACCTCGGCCGAGTGGCGCACCTATGCCCAGGGCCTAGTGGCCAACCCGGCCGCCATCCAGGATGGTTCGCTGGCCTGGCTTGGCAGCATGTTCACGGGGTCGGGCCTGACCACGGACCATGTCACGCTGCGCGGCCGTTGCGTGGCGCGGCTGTGGGGGTTGAACAACATCTCGGGTGGCGTGTTCGGCGTGCCGATCTCGTTCCTCGTGATCTATGTGGTCAGTCAGTTCACCCAGAAGCCGTCGGAAGCGATGGTGCAGTTCATCGAGGATATCCGCATCCCGAAGGGTGGCGTCCGCCTGGCGGACAAGGCCCAGGCTGTGGACTGATACCGGGCGACCGGTGCAATTTGGGGGCGGCCGCAGCGATGCGGCCGCCCTTTTTCATGGCGCAGCGCCCGCAATACCACCATAGGTTGCTAGAAGGTTAACGACCCGGCGCGCGATAAAGATTCATGGCGCGCATCCGTCCCCTGAGCCCCGCAGAAAAACAACGCCCGTTAAAGGGCGATTCACGTTTAGCGTGGACAGTGGTGCGTATGATCTCGCTCAATTCCCTCGCCTCCTTCACGCAGGAGGTCGCCCGAACCCGCCCGGCGCAAGGCGCCGCAGGCCAAGGCATCCCGCCGGTGCAGCAGGCCCAGGCCCGCGCCCAGGATGCGCAACCCCAACGCGCGCTGGAAGCCGTGCCGCCCCAGCCCAACCGGCCGCTGCCGCGGGGCTCCCTGCTCGATCTGCGGGTCTGACCAACGGCGCCTAATACCAATTCCCTTGGCTTTTGACTCACGTGGGGGATTCCCCGACGCGGCGCTGATGTGATTCACGCTGGTGATCCGTGGAGGCTCACCATGCCGCTTGCCATCTCGTTGCGCGCGGACTTCAGCGCGTCCGATCTTCGTC